>CAZLOL010000163.1:0-8329 GCA_964561045.1 uncultured Ignavibacteriaceae bacterium
GATCTGATCTCCGGCATTCACCGAAGCCATAATAGAATTTACTTTTGTTATGGTTTGCCATGGTGCTGACTGATCCGTTCCGCTATTGCTGTCATTTCCTGAAGCTGAAACATAGTAGACCGTCGAAAAAGCATTTGAAAACAAAACAAGAAAAAATACTGCAGTTAAAAAAAAGTGTTTCATGAAAATTCCTTTTTAATTTTAAAAAAATAACTAATTAAAAAATTTTTGGGGAATTTTTTAAAGAAAGGTTTTTGCTTATTTGATAAATTGATTTAAATACTAATGAATGAATTTTTACAATTCATTTTTGGGGGAGTATGTTCAATAAATTTGAATCAGTGTAATTATAATGAAAAAATCTGAAATATTATACAATAAAAATATTATGTCTGAATTACTCCTGCATTAAACTTTCTGATCTCGGGATTATTGTTTGCGATCTCTATGCAATTTGAAATAATCATTCGGGTGTCTTTTGGATCAATGATCTCATCCACCCATAATCTGGAAGCTGCATAAAGTACATTTGTCTGTTCCTCATACCTGTCTCTTATTTCATCAAGGAATATTTTCTTGTCTTCTTCCGTGATCTCTTTCCCGAGCTTTTTCATCTGACCTGTTTTTATATCAAGAAGTACATTGCTTGCCTGTGAACCTCCCATTACTGCAATCTGAGCATTTGGATATGCAAATATAAACCTCGGGTCATATGCTTTTCCGCACATTGCATAATTGCCCGCTCCGTAACTGTTGCCTGTAATAATCGTGATCTTTGGTACTACACTGTTAGCTACTGCATTAACCATTTTAGCACCATCCTTTATTATACCACCGTGTTCTGAACGTGATCCGACCATGAATCCCGTAACATCCTGAAGAAACACAATAGGAATTTTTCTTTGATTACAGTTCATTATAAACCTGGCTCCTTTGTCTGCGCTGTCAGAATATATTACTCCTCCGAACTGCATTTCCCCGCTCTTACTTTTTACAATACTTCTTTGATTTGCAACTATACCTACAGCCCAGCCGTCTATTCTTGCATACCCTGTGATTAAAGTCTTTCCGTAAGTGGGCTTGTATTCATCAAAATCTCCGTCATCAATTATTCTGCTGATTAATTCGTAAGTATCATATGGTTTAGAACTGTCTTCAGGAATTACTCCGTAAATTTCAGCCGCATCATATAAAGTATCTTTGCTTTCAGCTCTGTCAAATCCGGCTTTGGCAGTATGTCCGAATTTGCTTACAAGCTCTCTAATTTTCTTTATGCATTCCTCATCGCTTTCCATTAGTTCATCCGTAATTCCTGAAATTTCCGTCGTAACTTTTGCTCCTCCCAGAGATTCATTATCTATCTTTTCTCCTATTGCTGCTTTTACAAGATGTGATCCTGCAAGAAAAATACTGCCTGTGCCCTCAACTATCAAAGCTTCATCACTCATAATCGGAAGATAAGCTCCTCCTGCAACGCAAGGTCCCATTATTGCAGATATCTGAGGTATACCCATAGAACTCATTACTGCATTATTCCTGAATATCCTGCCAAAGTGTTCTTTATCCGGAAATATTTCATCCTGCATTGGAAGGAATACCCCCGCAGAATCTACCAGGTATATGATCGGCAGCTTATTTTCCATTGCAATTTCCTGTGCCCGGAGATTCTTCTTGCATGTAATAGGAAACCATGCACCTGCTTTAACCGTGGCATCGTTTGCAACGATTACACAATCTCTTCCGTGTATCTTTCCAATTCCGAAAATAGTCCCGGATGAAGGAGCTCCGCCGTGTTCTTTATACATTCCATATCCTGCAAACAATCCCAGTTCCATAAAATATGTTCCTTTATCAATCAGAAGTTCAACTCTCTCCCGGCAGTGAAGTTTGTTCTTTAAATGGAGTTTATCAATTGCATCTTTACCGCCTCCGCAGATAGTCTTCTCTTTTATTGAATATATTTTCCTTAAAAGCTCTTTATGGTAGTCTTCTCTTAAATTAAAATTGGTATCTTTTTTTATACGGGATTTTATTTTTGACATTTGAAATTGTATGCGATACTTAAAATTTGAAATGATTTATGGAAATAAAGAAAGGATTTAATTGATCTTAGATTTTTGATTATAGATTTTTGATTTAAATTTTACTGGTAGATTACTAAATTATAAGTATTATCTTCTAACCACTAACCACTTACCATTAACTGCTAACTATTAACTATTAACTATTAACTATTAACTGCTAAGCAATAATTTTTCTGTTCTCGCTTAAATAGACCGGTTCTTTCTTTTCGATGATCACTTCTTTTGTAATAATGCAGTTGGATATGTTTTCTTTTGAAGGTATTTTATACATTATTTCCAGCATGATATTTTCAAGAATGGATCTTAATGCGCGAGCTCCGGTTCTTCTTGACATTGCTTTCTCTACAACAGCTTCAAGTGCATCTTCAGTAAATTCAAGATCTACTCCTTCCATTCTGAATAGTTTCTGATATTGTTTTGTAATGGCATTCTTTGGTTCAGTAAGGATAGAAAGCATGGTTTTTTTGTCAAGTGAACTTAATGAAGTAATAACAGGAAGTCTTCCTATAAGCTCTGGTATAAGACCGTAGTGAATAAGATCATCCGGTTCTACCTGAGCCATAATTTCATCCTTGTCAATATCATTTTTTGAATATACTTCAGAACCAAATCCTATAGAACTTTTAGAAACCCTTCTTTCAATTACTTTATCTAGTCCGTCAAATGCTCCGCCGCATATGAACAGAATATTCTTTGTATTTATGTTGATCAATGCCTGCTCCGGATGTTTCCTCCCGCCTTTAGGAGGGACTCCGGCAATCGTTCCTTCCAGCAACTTCAATAATGCCTGCTGTACTCCTTCACCGGATACATCTCTTGTAATTGATGTGCTGTCACTTTTCCTTGATATCTTATCTATCTCGTCAAGATAAATTATTCCTCTTTCTGCTTTGTTAAGGTCAAAGTTTGCATTCTGCAGAAGGTGAACCAAAATAGATTCCACATCATCACCTACATATCCTGCTTCAGTTAAAGTAGTGGCATCAGCAATTGCAAAAGGAACATCAAGAAGCCTTGCCAGTGTCTGAGCAAGAAAAGTCTTGCCTGTACCTGTCGGACCTATAAGAAGTATATTACTTTTCTCTATTTCAACATCATCTATATAATTAAAATCAAGAGAATCTATTCTTTTATAATGATTATAAACTGCAACAGCCAGGGATTTCTTAGCTCTGTCCTGACCTATCACAAATTCATCAAGAAATTTCTTTATCGACTGTGGTGTAAGGTTTGATCTGACTTTATTAATTGATTTTGTAGTGCTGTAAATAGTGTTTTTCTTTATTATCTGCATCGCATTTCCTACACATATTTCGCATATAAATACTTCTCTTCCATTGTGATCCGACGGACCCTTGATCATATTAGTTACTTTATCGGCATTTCTTCCGCAGAATGAACATCTTGCATTGCTGTTTTTTGTGTTGGTTTTGGAATTCATTTTTTGGTATTTGGTATTGAGTAAAAGGTATTAGGTAATAGGTATTTGGTATTAGGTAATTTTTATTCATTATTCATTATATAATCATTAATCATTATTCTTTAATCATTAATCAATAAATTAAATAAGTGCGCGATAAGGGAGTCGAACCCCCACGGGTTGCCCCGCTAGATCCTAAGTCTAGTGCGTCTGCCAGTTCCGCCAATCGCGCTTAGAATTTGCTGATACAAAAATAATTAAATCAATCTGCAATTACAATAAGATACATCTTCTGTATACAAAAATAAAATTTATCACATTAACCGGAATAAAACATAAAACTTGTTATATAAAAAAAATTTAAATTATTTATTTTGGTAACAGCATATGGAGTTATGCGGATTTTATAATTCTGTTATCAATTGAATTAAATCTTTCAATTACCCAATCTTTACTGTACATATCATGCTTCAGATATTCGTGAATTTGATGTTTGGCAGTGGATTTTATGGAGGTTTTACATTTGATCAAATTCTGCACCGATAAAATGAAGTACCTGCATTTATTTTTTTCTGCTTCGGACAGTACCTCTGTTTTAGATATAAAATGCTTATAGGAATCAATAAGCGATATTGCATTTTCGAAAAGATTCAGCTCGTAAAATGTCTTAAGCATCAGATTTCTAAGATCTACCCTGAGCAAAAAATGATTTAATTCAATTTTATGAAAATATCTTAATGCATCGTCAAACCTTTTCTTATGAAAGAAATATTCTGCAAGGCTGTAATTATACATATTTGATCTGATGTCAGAATTGAGTAAAGGAATGTATCTTTTTATAAAATCAAGAGTCCATTTGTATTTTTTCAGTTCAAGTCCGAGTTTTAGTACGGGTCTGTATAGTTCTATAGGTAAATAATCATGAACACCCAAAACATAGTACTTCTTTGCTAAAATATATTTGTATATGCTGAATAGTTCTGTCTTAAAATCAATTTTTGAATTATTATCGGATAGCCTGCTCATACAATATTTTATGAGTCTGATCATATTTGTGTAAATTACGCTATTATTTAAAAGATGAATATTTTTGATCAGCAGATTCTTATACTCAAAATAAAGATCTTCATTTTCAAAGTCAGATAAAACCTTGTAATTAGCAAGCTGCAATTCAAATATCAAAGAGCATGTAACGTCATCCGATTCTGAAATTATAAATTCCATAAGCCCTTCAATATTTATCTTTTTGAACAATTTAAAAATAAAATTATTTTCGTCTTTAATGTTGTAATTTTTTTTCAATGTATGGATCAGATTATCCTGTATAAGTAATTCATTAGCAGACATGTATAATAGAAATTTCGCCCTTTCATTAAGGACACCCATAAAATCAGTCATGAAATCCAGATTTGAATTTGTTTTAATTAACCTATGTAAATTACACTTATCATTTAGTGTATGAAACCGGTTTAAAAAATATTCATAATCATAGTCCTTCTCAGAATTAAGTTGTTTTAACGATTTTTCAATGTTCTGGTCGGCAAATTTATAAAGCTTTCTTTTAAAATATTCTTCTCGTAAATAGTCGTCTGCTTCTAATGTACCATTTCTGAAATTTGAAATTCTCAAAAACTCATCCGCACAGTTTGCAAGATCGTAAAAAAGAGTTTTCATTGTTGACTTATTATAAGGAATATCCGGACTAATCATACTGCTTAATTTTTCCTCACACATAAATTCAGAATTGAAATCCGGGTAAAATTCCAGAAGAGCAGTGTAAAAATTTCTCAATTTCCGGCTTTCGTTGAAAAACGGAGATAATAAAAAAGAATCAAACTGCTTTGTCTCTTTTTCGGAAAATGTTTTTAAAATTTCAATTACTTTATACTTCATGTGCTGAGTAAAATATTTATGAGCAACCTTTTAATTGAAAATTGATGCTTAAAATATTGCTTTTTTGTCAATATTGCAATGATTTATTAAATTGTCATGAAAAAATACTGAATTTACGAACAACCTTGCATGAAAAAGTTTCTTTTGAAATTTACATTTATGTATATAATTTTGTAGGAGTTTCAAGAGCACATTATTGATTCATCAATATTAAGGTGAAATTTAAAATTGAATATATGACAGCAATAAATTTTTACCTGATCAGATAAAAAGAAGCGAATAATAGTCAACAAGTTTTACAATAGTTTTATAAGAAATTTAAGGAACAATGTGAAAAGAACAATCGCTGCACTGACTGCAATACAGTGCAGCATTAATAAAAGGAGAACAAATTATGAAAGGCAAAACCAAAATTTTTGCAGTTATAGTTATACTGTTTTTATTTTCCCTATTTCCTCAGAATTCAACTGCATTTCAGAAAACAAATTCAACAGCATCAACTTCAGCGGAATTTACTTCGGTTAAAATAGATTCCGTGATCACACTTCATTATGAAAGGGTATTGATAGATGGAGTCTGGTGGATATTTGTTTATGATAAAGGCAAACTTATGGAATCATTTCCGGAATAAAAGATTTAGTAAGAAGTGCATGTGAAATTTAAAGTTCTTTTAAATTTTGCATTAAATACAATATCCATATTGTAACATGGATTTCAGAAATGCCCGACTGTTAAATACAGCGGGCATTTTATTATTTAATTTTTGAAATGTTTGTTCTTAATATTAATGTTGTTGCTAAAAAAATTGCGATCAGAATCTTTTTATTAATGAGTTGAATAAACTCAATATGATTGTTAATTTGCTGACACTCTAAAATTAATACAGCCGAAATGACGGAACTGGTAGACGTACTGGACTCAAAATCCAGCGAGGCTTAAACCTCGTAAGGGTTCGACTCCCTTTTTCGGCACAAATTAGTTTTTAATGTTAAATTTTTAAATTTTAAATTATTTTTTTGTTGAATTCTTATACAAAATACACAATACACAATACCTAATACTAAACAAGGAGAAAAAAAATAATGTGCGGAATAGTAGGTTACATTGGAAAAAGAAATTCGCTGCAGATAATTTATGACGGGTTGATAAGACTTGAATACAGAGGATATGATTCTGCCGGAATAGCAGTAATAGATAAAGAGAAAACTATAAATGTAGTTAAAAAAGCAGGTAAAGTAAAAGAACTGGAAAGTCAGTTTGACAAGGATCTGCTTGAAGGAGATACAGGCATAGGACATACACGCTGGGCAACTCACGGTGATCCTAACGATAATAATGCTCATCCTCACTTTGATATGACTGATAATATTTCCATTGTTCATAATGGAATAATAGAAAATTATCTTACGTTAAAGACAAAGCTGCAAATGGAAGGATTTTCTTTTCAAACTGAAACTGATACCGAAGTGCTGGCAAATCTGATTCAATTCTATTTTAACTCAAAACAGAGCTTGGATATTGCTGTCAGGCTTGCGCTTACTGAGGTAGAAGGAACTTACGGAATTGCAGTCTTATGCAGAGATGAACCGGACAAAATTATTATTGCAAGAATGGGAAGTCCGTTGATGTTTGGAATAGGTCAGGATGAAATTATAGCTTCATCGGATGCTGCAGCAATTATAAGCCACACCAAAAATGTGATTTATCTTGAAGACGGTGAAATGGCAATTTTAAGGAAAGACGGTTTTCAGATAAAGACAATAAATGATGAAGATATTCACAGAGAAGTTAAAAAGATAGAATTCGATCTTGAAGAGATAGAAAAAGGTGACTTTGAACATTTTATGCTTAAGGAAATCTGTGAACAGCCGGATACAATTCAGAATACATACAGGGGCAGGATAAATTTTGACACAGGAGTGGTAAAGCTCGGAGGACTTGAGAATGTTAAGGAAAAACTGTTCAAAGCCAAAAGAATTATTTTTGTCGCCTGCGGCACTGCATGGCATGCAGGAATTGTAGGGAAATACCTGATAGAGCAATACTGCGGTATTCCTGCAGAAGTAGAATACGCTTCAGAATTCAGATACAGAAATCCTGTAATAAATAAAGATGACGTGATTTTTGTAATAAGCCAGAGCGGAGAAACACTTGATACACTGGAAGCATTGCGTCTTTCAAAAAAATTCGGTGCGACTACTTTGGGCATAGTTAACCGAGTTGGAAGTGTTATAGCAAGAGAAGTAGATGCGGGAGTGTATATTCACGCCGGACCGGAAATAGGTGTTGCTTCCACGAAAGCTTTTACCTGTCAGATAATGTCACTCATTCTTATAACTATGATGATAGGTAAAAACAACGGTACTATTTCAGACAAGGATCTAAAAGTAATCGCAACAGAATTAAAAACACTTCCCGATAAAATGAGGCAAATCATTGACAAGAAGAATGATTACAAATTCATAGCTGAGGAATTTAAAAATTCCAGGAACTTCCTTTATCTCGGAAGGGGATTAAATTTCCCGGTAGCTCTAGAAGGCGCACTTAAGCTTAAAGAAATTTCATACATCCATGCTGAAGGTTATCCTGCAGCTGAAATGAAGCACGGACCCATTGCATTAATTGATGAAAATATGCCGGTTGTTTTTATAGCACCAAAGGATTCAACTTATCAGAAAATTATTTCGAATATTATTGAAGTAAAAACAAGAAAAGGAAAAATCATAACTCTCGCATCTGAAGATGATAAAGATATAAGCGAGTATTCTGATTATATTTTGAGGGTACCTGATGTACATCCAATGTTCTCGCCGATCATAAACAGTATTCCGCTGCAGTTTTTATCTTATTATATTGCTGCTGCCAGAAATTCCAATGTTGATCAGCCGAGAAATTTAGCAAAAGTCGTAACTGTTGAGTAGTTCATCAAGTT
>CAZLOL010000164.1:0-8316 GCA_964561045.1 uncultured Ignavibacteriaceae bacterium
ATGCATAGTAAAAATGTAATTGAAAGAGACAGGATTAATTTCATATATAGTTTTTAGTTTTAATTTTTTACTGCTAATTTATAATTATGAAAAAGCCGGAAGTCTTTCCCCATCCGGCTTGCTCATTGTACAATTATTTATACTTTACACACTTACTTGATCAGGATCATTTTCTTCGTCGCAGTAAAATTATCTGCTTCCAGTTTGTAGAAATAAATTCCCGAGCTGAACGAAGATGCATCGAATGTTACTTCATAAGTACCTGCATTCTTAACACCGCTTACAAGAGTTGCTACTTCTTTGCCAATCTGATCATAAACTTTTACGGACACATTCCCTGTTACCGGTACACTATAAAGAATGTTTGTAGTCGGATTAAAAGGATTGGGATAGTTTTGGTTCAGCGCATAACTTTCGGGTGAAGAAGATGAAATAATATTTTCAGAAACAGATGTTAAGACATTATAACTGACAGTATATTTATACACTCCGCCGCCGTGCTGTATCAGAAGATTAGCTTTGTCTAAGAAACAAATACCCGCAGCAGGAGAGCTACCAACATTAGTGGAAGTAAAACTGCTTCCGCTGTTAGTTGATATAAATGCATTACTTCCGTAAAAATCATAACATACTGCTGTCGGATCATCCTTCGCTATATCTGTTGCCCAAAGACTTCCGGTCTGCGTAAGATTACTGAAATTACTTCCTGAATTTGTACTCTTCCAGAAACTTCCCGAGCTCCATGTTGAATGATAATAAAGATCAGGGATAACATTAGTGCTTGCTATCATTGGTATTTCAGAACCTGACACGGTATTGATAAGTGTCCAGTTCATTCCTCCGTTAACAGACTTCCAGACCTTACCGCTTCCAGATCCTGTAGTTCCGTCTCCAACTATTATGACATTGGAGTTTCCGTATTGTACCACTACATCACAAGGACTTCTGAATATTCCTCCAGGCTCACCTCCGCTTAGATTTGTCCAGTTATCACCATAATTAGTTGAAATTCTCATAGCTGCATTATCAGGAGCAAGATAAACTGTATTGGGATTGTTCGGATCTTCTTCAAGCGGCATTCCGTATGAAGTTAAATTAATAGGGTTGATCAGATCGAACCATGTGGTACCGTAATTTGTGCTTTTAATTACTCTTCCATTGCTTGAACCTTTGGAAGCTATCATGATATTTGTATCACGTGAATTCACAAAAAAAGAATGACATGATCCGCCCGGAATTCCTGAGCTTATCAATGTCCAGGTGTTTCCTTTATCAAGACTTCTGTATAATGAACTTCCCGCAAGAATAAATACACCATTCTTATTTTGAGGATGCAGGCAGAATGGATTTCCGATATTTCCGGAAGAAGATTGTTTCTGAGTCCATGTCCCGGTTGCCGTGACTCCTGTCTGAAAACTCCATGTTGTACCTCCGTCTATGGTCTTTAATATTGCATTATTTGTAGAAGATACCGCGAATCCTTTATTCACATCTGAAAAATAAATAGCTGAGAGAGGAGCCATCATAGGATTAGGCTGAAAAGAAAAAGTTGCGCCGCCATCATCTGATCTTCTAATAAACCCGCCGCCGCCGCAGGAATAGAAAGTATTTTCACTTATCATTTTCAACCCGGTTATCTGGGCTTTATTAACGATGTTGTAATTTATGTTAGAGAGTGAAGTACCGTTATATTTTAATATAAAGCCGTCCTCGCTTGTTGCTATCACTACATTTCCTGCTGCATCTATCTCAAGAAGATTGCTTGTGACATTTGTAATATATTCGATCCAGGTAGATCCTCCGTCATCTGTAAGGATTATCTTTCCGTTATCTCCGCAAGCTGCTCCGATATTGGCATCCAGAAACTTTACAGAATTTAAATTTACACTTACCGGGGAGGTCTGTGCAGTCCAGTTGACTCCGCCATTAACTGTTTTTCCAATTGTACCGTTATCTCCTACAACCCAGCCAGTATTTTCATTGACAAAATAAACAGACCTTAAGTTATTTGCAGTATATGTATATGAATTAAAATCTACTGCAGAATTTGAACTGACCATAATTGATCCGCTGCTTCCGGCTATCCAGACTTTTGAATTTAATACGAAAACGGAATTTAAATTTGTACTGCCTTTCGGATAAGAGCCGTAATTATTTCCTCCGTTCAGAGACTTTAAGAAATTTCCGTTGTTGCCGACTGCAATAACAAGATTTCCATCCGGTGAGAATACAGAGTTAAATCCCTGTGAGAAAATAAAATTTGAGTTTAATAAAATTACTAAAAGGATTACTAATGAAAATGCTAAGCTTCTTTTCATTTTATAGGTAGGTTTAATTTATTTAATATGCAAAAATATAGTATACAATAGGCAATATCAATTAATATTTTTAAAACCGGTAAGCTTCCTGGCAAAGGTCATTTTTTCGCAGGATTACAAAGTCTTTAGTTCGCTGATTTTCACAGAAACAACTATGAATGTTTTGAATCTTAAATTTTAGGCGGTTAAGTTGTGAGAATTCCTGCTGAAAAATTTTGCCGCGCACATATTCATAAACTATGTATAAATTAATTTCTTTAAATATATAATTGAATTGTGTAAGATTGCATTAAACAAAATCTAACACAAATGGCATTCGAGTCAGACAAAACAATGTTCGAGATTTACCGCGAAAAAGAATTCAATAAAAAATTCAAGGTTGTATATTACACTGAACTTACAGAGCACAATAAAGAAGCAGAGATAAATCATGCGCTTAACGGTGAAACAATTTTCGACGGATTCATTAAGGATATTTCAAAAGAAAAAGGAAAGATCCTGATAAAGGAACTTGTCGATGAAATGAATTCCGCTGACAAAGTACTGGATAAGCAGGAAATAATAAAAAGATTGAGTGATTGCCTTGCCTAAGGCATGATAAGACTTACAAAACTGATACTGTTATTATAAGCGATAAACTGATCATTCAGGTCTGTTATCAAATCCCCGTTGAGGTCGGAATTTTCATATCCTGTTACAAAATCAGTCACGTCATTATATACAAATACTACATCAGGCAGATCTATGTTGCCGTCCCGGTTAACATCACCGGTATATATGCAATACTCAGTTCCCTTAAGGATGAGATTATCGCCGTAAGCCTGCGCAGATGATGAAGTAAAATCATAACTCAGATTATCCGCCGTAAAACTCTTATGCTCTGCGCTCCATGTTTCAAGTGAATTTCTGTGAGTTAATATTAAATAATAATCTGTTGCGTTGTTTGCTTTTCCAAATTCAAATGTTCCGGTTCCTGACGAACTTAACAATTTCTTTGATGAATCTATCAATGCATAAGGCGCATAACTGTTCCTTAAGTAAACTGTAACAGTATCTGAGATCATTGCATTTGAATTATGATCATAGAAACCTTCTATCAATGCATTTAAAAAAAGAATTTTCTGCGAAGGTAGTATTTTAAAATTATCTCTGAGTGAATTTGCAATATTATAGAATTTTAAAACAAGACTGTCTTCATAAGCATTGACAAGCATTGCTCCGTAATTTGCGCTGTATCTTACCTGACTTCCCGGAATTGGAAATCCGAATATCGAACGGAGATTTCCACCGAGTCCGTTTACAAAATATGTCAAACCGTTAATAGTAAGTCTTTCATAAAGATGTTCATGAGCAGCCATAACGGCAGAAGCTCCCCAGCTTTTGAATGGCCAGCGCATAATAGTTTCCGAACCCTGAATAAGACCTGAACAGTAAGGCGGATGATGGAAGTAAATAATATTATATCTTGATGAAGATGAAGCTAATTTACTTTTTAGCCATAACGCCTGAACGGAATTGCTGTCCCTGCCGTCAGGTTCATTTATATCACTGTCAATTACAAAAAAATGTACGGGACCTTTTACAAAATCGTAATACCTTTCATTTCCGGGAAGTGTAAAGTAATTAAAATATGGTAATGCTCCCGGCGTTTCCCAGTCGTGATTTCCGAGTGAAGGGAAAAATCTGTTGACTGTATCTCCCTGACCGTAGGAACCGGTATAAGGAAAAATGAATTCGTGAAAATACTGACCGATGTTTGGATCAATTGTTGCCTGTGAACCAACGTCATAATTATTATCTCCGAGCGTAATTATGAATTCAGGGTTCCAGCTTTTTACTAGGTCCGCTACCGCTTGCTCATCCGGACCCGCATTTCCGTAATCTCCTATAACTGCAAACTTAGTCTGAGAATTTACAGGATTGATATACAAAAAAAATATAAATAGTAAGATATTCTTTTTCAATTTAAGGAATTATCTTAATTACAAATTTTCCGTTGTTGTTATATGCAATGAGTAAATCAGAAAGATCAACCTCAGAATCTCCCGTAACATCAGATGCAGCATAGCCCGAAACAAAATTATTCATATCGTTGAATATATTAAGAATATCCTCAAGTTCTATTATACCATCCTGATTCTGATCACCGGAATACAGACAAAACTTATCTCCTTTTAATGTAATATTATTTCCGAATGCCTGAGATGCTGAATAAGTAAAATCATATTCCAGTTTGCCTAACAAAAATGAATTGCCTGATGCGCTCCATGTTTCAAGAGAGTTTCTGTGTTTCAAAACCATATAATAGCTTGTTGCATTTTCAGCATTGGAAAATTCATATGTTCCCTTTCCTTCAGAATCAATTTTTGTAACAGCAGAATCAACAACTTCGTAAGGAGCTGCAGAATTTCTCAGTAATACTTTTACAGTGTCACTGATCATTGTATTTGTCAGAGTATCAGAAAATCCTTCTATTCTTAAAGTTATATTCAGATTCTTTTTTTCCGGAAGTAATCTGAAGTAGTCACGGACTGTAGGCGTAACAGTAATGAACCTGAACACAATGCTGTCATGATAGGAAATCACCTGCATAGCTCCGTAATTATTATTATATCGTAATACACTTTCCGGCAGAGGTGTTCCGAATTCATAAATACTCTTTCCTCCAAGACCGTTCACAATATAAGTAAAACCGTCTTTATACAGTCTTTCATAAGTATGATCATGACCTGCAAGAACAATCGTTGCTCCCCATTCCTTAAACGGCCATTGCATGATTAATTCCGAACCGTGATAAGAACTGGAACTGTAGGGCGGATGATGGAAATATACAATGTTATATCTTGAAGATGATGCAGCAAGACCTGCTTTCAGCCACTGCGCCTGCAGCGAACTGCTGTCTCTGCCGTCAGGTTCATTCGGATCACTATTGATCGCAAAGAGATGGACATTCCCGCTGACAAAATCATAATACCTTTCATTACCCGGCAAAGTAAAATAGTTCAGATATGGAACTGCACCTGTCGTGTACCAGTCATGATTTCCCATACTTGGAAAGAACTTGTTGACGGTACCGCCTGCGCCGTATATTCCGTAATAAGGATAAATGAATTCACTATAATAGAGTCCTATGTTTGTGTCTATGGTTGAAGCTTCCCCGTATTCATAATTATTATCACCGACAGTGATTACAAAATCAGGATTCCAGCTTTTTACAAGATTTGATACGTTGAGCTCATTTGTACTTGCTTTGCCGTAATCACCTATTACAGCAAACTTTGTCTGTGAATTTACCTGAATTGAGTTCATAAAGAAAACGGTGAGAAGAATTAAATTTTTCATATTGTCTCCATCTAATTTTAATGGAATATGTATTAATTATCTAAATTAAGAAATACAAATAAATGATTTTACTATTGCTATTTCAGCAGCATCATGCGCTTTGTAAATGACCAATTCTTAGTTTCCAGTTTATAAAAATAAATTCCGCTTGATAGCTGGTAGTTGAAAGCTGAAAATTGATAATTATAGATTCCTGCATTTTGATTCTCATTTACTAAAGTTGCTATTTCATTTCCGGGCAAATCATATACTTTCAATTTAACAAAACTATTTTCGATTAATGAATAACTAATAACTGTATTCGGATTAAACGGATTCGGATAGTTCTGTGAAAGATAAAACTTATCCGGAATTAAATCAGCAGATATATTGACATTTGTAATGCCTCCTGTATTTGTTTTCAGAATAATTCCGTTTGTAGTAGCGATCCATCCTGTAGTGTCATTTATTAAGAATACAGAATAAAGTTTGGTTGCAACACCGCTTTGCTGTTCAGAAAAGCTGCTTCCGCCGTTTGATGTAAACAATATCTTCCCGTTATCACGGGCAAACCATCCTTTGCTTACATTGACGAAATATATAGAATTAACTTCGCTTGAAGTACTGAATATGTTTGACCAATCAGTTCCGCCTGAATTAGATTTACCAATATATACACTTCCTAACTGAATAACTTTATATCCGGTAAGCGCATTGACAAAAAATAAAGGTCCCGGATTTATGCTTACCGTTTCAAAACTGTATTCGCTATACCAGTTCTGTCCCGAGTTTGTTGTCTTATAAACAGCTATATGAAAAGTGTTAAATGGCGGACCTATAGAATAACTTCCATGGATCCATCCTGTAGATGGAGAAGAAAAACTAACATACTTTGGATTGTTCACAGAACTCATTATCCAGTTATCCCCCCCGTTTGAAGTCCTGTAGAAGTTTCCTGTCTGAGAATTTGTCTGTGCAACTGCATATCCGCTGAGAGTATCCGGAAAAACCAGATTTATCATATATATGAATCCGGGAGAAGACGTATATACTGAGAACCAGTTCATTCCCCCGTTAGTACTTTTGATTATCAGCCCTCCGTCGCATACTCCAATTACTTTATCTTTGCTGAGCATCTTGATATCAGTAATTCTGCTTGAAAAGCCTGTATTATAAAGCTCCCAGTTGTTGCCGCCGTTTGTAGTTTTCGCCACACTTCCATTGGAACATGCAACACCGGTGTTTGGATCTATAAAATGAACTGAGTAATAATTTACCGAATGACCTGTATTTTGCTGATACCATCCCTGCTGTGCAGTTAAATAATCTGTTAATATCAGGATCAGCATTAATACAATAATTAATTTGGCTTTTATAATCATTTTACCAAATCTCCTTTAATTTTATAAATCAATTTTTAAAGATGGTACAAATTCATTTTAATAGTATCATTCTCTTTACTTCGGTAATATTTTTGGTTTCCAATTTATAAAAATATATTCCGCTAGAAAGATCACCTCCGTTAAATTCTATTTTATAGCTTCCAGGCAAAAGTATTTCATTTACTAGTAAAGCAACTTCTTTCCCCAATGGATCATATATTTTCAATTTAACAAAACTATTTTCGATTAATGAATAACTAATAACTGTATTCGGGTTGAAAGGATTCGGATAATTTTGTTCAAGAGAAAATTTGTCCGGCAGAATATCTGAAGTACTCTGAATACCTACAGGTCCTCTTGAATATTTATAAATCCTGTCACCAACTGCATAACCAAGAGTATCGCTTAGAAATCTGAAACGGTTTAGATTTGTTCCCCATCCTGCTAAAGACCAGTTAGTTCCGCCGTTAGTTGTCTGATAAGTCGGTCCGCTCCATCCTCCGACCCAGCCTGTGTTCTCATTTACAAATCCAATCCCCTCTTCATCATAATTTCTGAAAGGAATATCAGTCCAGTTAGATCCGTTATTGGTAGTTTTTAAAATATATGCCAGTCCTGCATCACGTTCTATGCTTACATATCCTGTGTTGTAATTTATAAAAGAAATTTTCCAGCACCATTCATTGGATCTTACAGTTTTATGAACTCTTTGCCAGGTTGTCCCTCCGTCAGTTGTTTTAATTATCACCGCAGCTCCGTTAAGTCCGGGGAGAGAACCTCCGACTGCAATTCCTGAATCGGGTGACCAGAAATAACAATCGATCAGTGTCTGTGCTTTTGATGTATCATAAAATACAAGATTCCATGAAGCTCCTTTATCCGTGGTTTTTATAACTCTTGCAGACCCGAAATATCTCCCGCACGCATAAGCAACGTTAGAATTTACAATTGACATTCCGCATATACCCTGAGGTCTTTTGCCTGAAATGTTTGATACAGCTGTCCAGTTAAATCCGCCGTTAGTTGTTCTGTATAAGATCTTATTTGAATCTGAAATTAATGTACCGATAAGTCCGGTACTCGAATCAAAGAATCCAACACTTCTAAGTTCATTTCCGAATGGAGAAGTGAATAATGTATCCCATTTTGTTCCGCCATTGGTTGTCCTGTAAACCTGTCCCGAATATCCTGCCACCCAGCCTGTATTTGAATTAATAAAGTGAGTATCTTCAAACCTGCTCTGTCCTGTTGTTCCCGGAGAATTCGAAAGCAGCCTCCACTGAAGTGTCTGTGAA
>CAZLOL010000165.1:0-8239 GCA_964561045.1 uncultured Ignavibacteriaceae bacterium
AAAAGAACTGTTTGCTATTTTGCTGTGTGAGGACTAGAATCTTTTTTTTGTGAAGGTTTGTTATCTTTACTGCTTGAAGTCTTAGTCTCTGTTGTTGCAGCATCAGTTGAAGCAGTTGCAGATTCAGGTTTTTTGGAATCAGATGTAACAGTTTTCGAATTAGATGATTCACCGGATTTAGTTTTATAATCAGTAAGATAAAATCCGCTTCCTTTGAAAATCAGACCACTTCCGGATCCGATGAGTCTTTTTAAAGATTCTTTCCCGCAGCTGGGACATACAGTCAATTTATCATCTTTCATAGACTGATACGTTTCGAATTCATGTCCGCAATTATTGCAAATGTAATCGTAAGTCGGCATATATATCTAAAGTTTTAAAAATTCTTTTTTTGCATTTTCGTATTCTTCAGTAGTGATAAGTCCTTCATCAAGAGCTTCCTTGAATTCCTTAAGTTTTTTCTTAGAGACAGGGACTTTTATGTGGTTTTCAGCATCTGATTCCTTATTAGAAAAATTTCCGTTCTCGTTATTTAAAATTCCGCTGACTTTCAGAACTCTTTTATTCCCATCCCCTGCAAGTACAGATATTTCATCAGGATTATTTTTATACCGGATCACCCGATTCGTGAATTCATCTTTCTCGCTTAATGCAATTTTATCTTCGATCTCTTTAGATAGGTTTCTTAATATTTTATATTGAAATGTCTCTATCTTCCTCCATGCATCACCTGATATTTCAAATTCGGTTGGCTTATATATATCATCATAATAATATTCGTATATCGCAAGCATCTCTGCGAGCTTGTTTTCTTTGAAAAAATTATTCTGTATTGTTTCTGCATCTTTCAGTATTCTGTAACGCAACGCATCTTTTCCCTGTTCTTCAAACAGCCTGTTGATGAGCCGCGATTCAATTCCAAGCTGCTCCACTCTTTTAACTGTTATGCCTTCTTGTTTAGTATATTTGTAAATTGCCTTTGAAGATTCTGTTTCTGGTATAACGTCAAATACTCCGAATATAAGTCCGAGAAGATAAGCTTTGTAAGCTTCATCAAGTCTTGTCTTTTCTTCATCATTCAGTGGAATAATGTCATGATAGATGAAATGATTCTTGTTAATGTGAAGATCCACATTATGATTCTGTGAAAGCTGTTTGTAGTAAGGCTTCATTTCTTCCGCGATAGTATAAGAATAGAAGAAAGGAAACCCTGCCCACTCAGAATAAAAAGTAATGGAAGAGTTATCCGCGGAATCCTTAAATTCAACATTTGAACCTGCAATTGACTGTATAAGAGATTGAAATTTTTTGAATGAAGATGTATTGGTTTTGATCCCTATATAGTATTTTTTCGCAGATTCATCAAGTTTAAAGCTGCCGGGTATCTCTCTCGTCCTCATCCATGGAAATGCCTGATTGAACATACCTCTGATTTTTGACTCGCTTCTGATAGCATCTTTCTCAAAAAGAATATCAGTAATATTGTAATCTTCTCTAATGTTTTCAAAATGCTTTTTTGCAAATGCCAGCATCTTATTTTCAATCAGCTGAGCATCTCTCTCACGCAGAATATTTACTATGTCAGTAACATCTGAAGCTCCAAGTTCCTTCAGCAGCCTGTTAGAAAGATTTTTTATGTTCTCCTGCGCGCTTTGTCCTGTGCCTATATATTTTACGTAATACTCGTTAATGACTTCATCGGGTTCGTATATCATAAGATTGAAACTTGTTTCCTGTTTCTGTATGAAGTATCTGAACTTCTTCTGGAAATTATTTTTTAAAACTCCCAGATTCCCTGTAAGCTTATTCAGGTCAGAGATAAGTCCCGTTGAAAGTATCTTATCGTTTGCCGTTTTTTCCCTTGTCTCAACCAAAGCAAGAATTCTCAGTGAAATTTCTCTGGCATAGTATCTCGACTTCAATTTTATCAGTGCATTGTAATATTCTTCCATAATGGCAAGCACTTTTTCGAGTGAACCAGTCATTGCTGATTTTCTGAGTACATTTATCTTTGATCTTGATTCATCTTCCTTAAGCTCCTGGAATTTTCTTCTGAACTCAGCATCAAGTTTAGTGACAACTGTCTGAAGATCCTTTATTTCTTTTTCGTATTTTGGTATATAATCAAAATTACTGTCAGTGAGTATGAACTGCAGTCTCTTCAATAAATTGATTGCATAAAAAACTCCTCTTGTTGAATCATTCACAAGAGCGTTTATCTTTCTTTCGAGATTACCTACGACATTCCTGTCACGGTCTCCGATCAGAGTCTGAATGTTCTTTGTTCTGTTTGAAAATATTTGAGATAAGAACATACCCTGTCTGTTAACATCGCTGTCATCCCTGAAGTTAGTATCGAACTTCATTTTTTCATTTAACAGATATGCAGACCAGTTATTACCGCGCTTTCCGCTGATGAGGTCGTTTTGAAGCGTTGTAAGAAATGATTTAATGTTTGACTGAATGGATGTTTTCTCTCCGCTTTTATAAAGTGAATCAAGAAGCTGGAATTTATTTTTAGACTCAAGAAGACCGAGCTCGGGAAGAAATTCATTAATAAGGTAATTATCCACTTCGCTCTGAGAACCTTCGGCATAAGTAAGATAATAATTTATAATATCTTCGCAGAGTTTATATGCACAGGAAATAATTATTCTGTCAACAGGTATAGAAATTGTTGCTTGTCCAAGAGTTGAATATTTCCTGGAGAAAGTATTGTCAGTAACGGAATTATCATCAGGCCATAATCTCTGCTTATACTGAACCAGATTTACTCTTACGCCTCTTTTGTAATTTGCAAAATCAGAATTGGAAAAATCCTGGAAAATGGTATCGGCCAGCATTTTATAAATGTCCCGGTTATTCTGATCTGATAAAGATAAATTCTTTGAATTCTCTCCGTCAATAACATAAGTGTCGTCAAAAACCCCCGGCTGAAATTTATGAGGCTCATTTTTTTTCCATGAGACCTCAAAAGTATTTTTGAGATTATAATATTCAAATTCTTTCAATGCAGCGTATCCGTTTGCAAATACTCTTTCCTTACCGTAAGACTGATATATTTTCGGAAGAACTACATAGCAGGTAGAAACAGCCTGATTCCTGAAAATGCTTCTGATAAGAAATCCCATATCCATTATCATTCCTGAACCTGTACCGCCGCTGACAGATGTGATTACATAAACATTTATTTTATCAGTATTTACATTCTTTATCTTATGAATATCTTTAACAAGATTAATCGAGCGCGAATCAGTAATTCTGGATTTTGCGGCTGTGAGTTTAGCAACTATTTCATCATAATTATGAAAGAAAGCAAGACGCGCGGCAGGTCTGATCTGACCTGCACCGGTATTCATAGTACCAAGCTTAGCTATCTCGCCTGTAGTGCTGAGCCATTCTTTTATATTAGGAACGTCCTGAATTCTGTAAATATAATCAGATGGATTTACAGGATGGAAAATCTTTTCCGACGGCTGAAAATCAATATCATTGATAAGATAATCTCTTTCCCGTGCAATGCCGCTTTCTTCTGAAGGTGCATTGTCTGTATCAATGTACAAATATGACAGTATAGGAAAATCATTTATTGAACCATACTTCTCCACGAATTGTCTGCGGATTCTAAGCAATACTTCCTTGCCGGTGCCGCCTAATCCAATAAGTATAGTCGGCATAAGCTCCTGAGTTTTCAGCTCAAGTTTTTCTTTAGCTGAAATATCCATGATCATATTATGATCAACCTGTTCGTTATCTTTACTGTGAATGGTATTACTTTCCATCTTTTTCTAATTTCAAGTTACGAATTACGAGTTTCGAGTTAAGATCAGATTTTAATTATTAACTATCAATTATTAACTAATAATTGTTTAAAGTTCAACTACGCTTTCCCCGCCGTCAAGATTAATCACATTTCCTGTCATCCAGTGAGAATCCTGTTTATAATTATCAACTACGAACAAAGCAATTTCTTCAGGAGTTGTAAGTCTGTGTTCCGGATTTCTCTGAATAGCATTATCAATTATATTCTGACTCTTAGGGATTTTACTTAAAGCCGGAGTTGCAGTGACACCTGCTCTGATTGAATTAGCAGAAATACCCATACTTCCAAGTTCCATTGCAAGCTGTCTTATATACGATTCGAGACATGCTTTTGCTGCAGAAACGGCACCGTAAAATTCTATCTGTCTCTGCCCGCCGGATGAAGTCATAGCGTAAATTTTACCGCCTCGTACCATCAGTTTTTTATTGACAATATCCTGAGTCCAGAAAATAAGGCTGTTCGCCATTACGTTTAGAGTCATTTCGATCTGTTTCTGGTTTACCTGATCAGCCGGATTATCGGAAATAAATGGCTTCAGAGTACCGAATGCAAGGGAGTGAATCAGTATTCTGATTGTTGCTTCTCCGGTTTCGGATAATAATTTTTCTATTTGCTGAATGATATCGCCTCTGTTCTTTTCATCTGCAGCATTTGCATTAAAGAAATGAGCTTCTGCGCCTGCAGCTTTTATATCAGAAATTAATTTTTCCACATCAGGCATTGTTGTGGCACGGTCGAGATGAACACCAATTATATTTACTCCGTCTTTAGCTAACGCTAATGCTATTGCCTTACCGAAACCGCTGGATGCTCCTAATATTAATGCATAATATTTCTTCATATTCTTATATTGTGATAAATAAATGATTTGTAATTAATCCGGAAAAACAGAAAAAATCAATAAAATTATTTAGATTTGATTGCTATAATAGTCATAATCAAACTTATTATAAATAGAAAAATCACAACAATCATAAATGATGCTACTGTCCAGAATCCTGCAACGAGCCCCCAGATTATGAATATCCAGATTATCGTAACAATAAAAAACAGATTCCAGCTTAATAGTAAAGACTGCCGTGTTGATTTCTTTTTGTGAAAAGTTTTAAAGAGGGTTATAACGAATATGTAAAAGAACAATGCCAGCCCTAATACCGACATAAGTATGTAAATGAAAAGTTTTGTGTTTGTCATTGAGCTTTCAGAAACATTACTGATCTGAGTTGAGTCAATTTTTTTAACAGTATCAGTAGGCACTACAGTTTGCTGAAGTATCTGCGGCGGTGTTCTGTTAAGGGCAGTATCGATCTGTAAATTATTCTGCTGACCATTCTGAAGATTTTGCTGAGTCTTTATTGCATCATCCTGAGCCACTTCTGATGAAGGATCATTTTTCCTGACACTGTCTTTTGATGCCTGAACTTTTGCAGGGGGATTTTTAGGAGCTATGCTGAAGGCAAAACTGCTTACAATTATTATTAAAAGTATTATAAAGTATTTTTTTTCTGACATTTTTTGGAATAAATTGATTTAAACTTTTATAGCTTTAAAGTATCTATGAAACCGGTATCATAATCATTTGATATGAATTTATCGTGCTGCATTATCATCTGATGAAATGGAATAGTTGTTTTGATACCCTCTACTATGAATTCATCGAGTGCTCGTGACATTTTCTTTATAGCTTCATTTCTTGTCGCAGCATAAGTAATAAGTTTTCCGATCATGGAGTCATAATAAGGAGGAATTCTGTAGCCTGTATAACAATGAGTATCCACTCTGATACCATTCCCGCCGGGCTGATTAAATGCAGTTACCAATCCCGGAGATGGTCTGAAATTATTTTCGGGATCCTCTGCATTTATTCGGCATTCTATTGAATGTCCATAAACCTTTATTTTTTTCTTGCTGAGTTTCTCACCGTTTGCAATTCTGATCTGTTCCCTAATGAGATCAATTTCCGTGATCAGTTCCGTAACGGGATGCTCAACCTGAATTCTTGTATTCATTTCCATGAAATAAAAATTCTTATCTTTGTCTACAAGGAATTCGATTGTTCCAGCTCCTAGATAATTCACTGACTTAGCTCCCAGTACTGCGGCTTTTGACATTTTATCTCTTACATCATCTGAAATAAATGGGGAAGGTGATTCTTCTATAAGTTTCTGATGCCTTCTCTGAACGGAACAGTCTCTTTCACCGAGTGAAATAATATTTCCGTGTTTATCTCCGAGAAGCTGAATTTCTATATGCCTCGGCTTATCTACAAACTTTTCTATATAAACATCATCATTCCCGAATGAACTTGCAGCTTCCGCTTTTGCAGTTGTATAAGCATTTTCTAAATCACTTTTTTCACGAACAATTCTCATCCCTTTTCCGCCGCCTCCTGCAGAAGCTTTGATCATTATTGGCAGTCCTATTTTCATTGCCAGATCTTTTGCTTCATCAATATTATTAACAACTCCGTCACTACCCGGAACAACAGGTACACCAGCAGCCCTCATTGTATCCTTGGCAAATGATTTGTTACCCATTGAAGTGATCATATGCGGGAGAGGACCTATGAAATTCAGTTTTGAATCTATGCATATCTCGGCAAATTCTGCATTCTCGGCAAGGAAACCGTAACCCGGATGAATAGCATCAGCATTGGTGATCTGAGCTGCTGAAAGAATTCTCGGAATATTAAGATAGCTTTCCTTTGAAATAGGCGCACCAATGCATACTGCTTCATCGGCAAACCTGACGTGTAAAGAATCCTTATCTGCATCAGAATAAATTGCAACTGTCTTAATTCCCATCTCTCTGCATGTCCTGATTATACGTAAAGCTATTTCACCTCTGTTGGCTATTAGTAATTTTTTTATCATCAGATATTAAAGGTTCGTGAAGTTCGTGAAGTTTGTAAAGTTTGTTTTATATTTTAGATATTTGGAATTAAATCTTATAAATTACATTATCTGTGAGCTTGATCCAAAAAACTTAGAGTTCTTTACAATAATTATTTGATTCTGAACTACCTGATTTTTTTTCAGGTTCAGCTTTTTTCTATAAGGAATAAAGGTTGATTATATTCTACCGGCTGGGTATTCTCAACAAGTATTTTAATGATTTTTCCTGAGACTTCAGATTCAATTTCATTCATGAGTTTCATTGCTTCTATTATACATAGTACGCTTCCCGGAGTTACATTGCTGCCGACATTAACGTATGCATCCGCATCTGGAGAGGGGGCTCTGTAAAAGGTTCCCACCATCGGAGATTTAACCTCGTAAATATTCTCACTGTGAGTTTCAATTTTTACTGTTTCTGATTTAAGAGTTTCTACAGCCCTGTCTAAAGATAAAGTCTCGTTAGGATTGATATTCTGAATAGGCGTAAAGTTAACAGGTGCCAAACTAGACGCAATCTTAGGTCTTGGTTTGGAAAGCTTAAGTTTCGAGCCTTCTTCTTCTATCTCTATCTCTGATATATTACTTGTATCAAGAATTTTTATTAGCTTTTTTATATAATTTAAATCCATTTTCATAAAATTTGAGTTATTTATTTAATAAATACACAGATTATGTTTTTGCTCTTTCAATATACTCACCTGTTCTTGTATCAATTCGAAGAACATCTCCTTCGTTAATAAATAAAGGAGCGTTAATATTTGCTCCGGTTTCAACAGTCACAACTTTTGTAGCATTGGTTGCTGTGTCACCCCGAACTCCAGGAGGAGCAGAAGTTACTTTAAGATAGACATGCGGGGGAATTTCCACAGACATTGGTTTGGAATTATGAAAAAATATCTGGATAGTCTCACCTTCCTTTAAAAAGTTTCCGCTTTTGCCTATGAATTCCCCGGTCATATGGATCTGATCATAAGTTTCATTATCCATAAATACATAATCTTCACCGTCTTTGTATAAAAACTGATATTCACCCGAATCCAGGCGCTCTATCTGTACCGATTCTCCGGAACGGAATCTGTTCTCTATTATCTTCCCGTTTTTAAGATTTTTCATCTTTACCTGATAAAATGCCCTAAGATTTCCGGGAGTTCTATGTTCAACTGACACAATTGAGTGCAAATCGTTATTGTAATTTATAATTACACCATTTTTTAGATCTGAAGTCGTTGCCATTTAATAATGATTTCCTTAAAATTCGATTAAATTTTATTGATTAACTTAAAATAGTTATTTGACTTTGCAAAATCAATCATTAGATTTTAACAGAAATTATCAGAAATTTACTAAATCAATCAGATATTGGTAGATTTTCAGCAATTTCACTAAGAATTATTATAATTTTGATGAAAATTGGGTTGGTATGGATTATAATTGAAGTTATTTTTAAAAGCTTGAATTAATAATGTCATTATTATCATTAATTCAAATCTTACAATGTAAATAACAGGTTGAATTCTTA
>CAZLOL010000166.1:0-8235 GCA_964561045.1 uncultured Ignavibacteriaceae bacterium
ATCCGTCACCATTCACATCACCTGCAGAACTCAAAGATATTCCGAAATTTGAACCCGATGCAACGCCATTGAAAATCTTCCTTTGAAAAGCATCACCCTCCGGATCTTCGGGCATTCTTCCTGTTTCGGTAATAATTTTATTGCCGCTCTCGTCGCGCAGATCATTGAGCCAGTCCTGAGTAACTCCGGCGGGCAGCGAATCGCTTTCTTGAGCCTGTCCATTTATTATTTTTTCATTTTGAATCTGAGCAGCAGTTAATGACTCAGTGGAAAATCTGATGCTGATAATAAAAATAATTACCAGTATGCATTTTATTAAATTTTTCATGAGTGTTTCTAATTATTAAATTAAAAAAATATATTTGTAGTTGGGAACAAAGGTTAATTTATTTTTAATACATTTGTCTGGTCTGAAAATGAATTTTATATTGAAAGGTTTATCATTCATTAGTTTATGTACCGGATATTTTTATTTAACAAAAAATATTCTTAAGCGCTCTGCAAAATAATGGTTTTAAGTATTTTTTTACAAAGAGATTTTTTTAAATTTGCATCTTATATTTTAGAGTTGCACAAAAAAAAGATAATTGAACAGATTGGAAATTATGAAGATATTGCCCTGCGATCTTAGTTGAACCGGCAGAACAAATGAATCTTAATCAATAGGTCAGAAGTTCAAATCCCCTGGAAAGTACACTTTTCAATTATCAATTATCAATGGTCAATGGGCTTACCGGTTGAACATTCTATACATTTGCACAATATTACAGCTTAACAATGACAATAAATAATTTTAAAGAACATATCTCTCAGGTAATCGTTGATAGGGGTTTAAAATACTTTGAAAACGGAAATGTAGTACTTGCGGAGGAGGTTGATGACGGAGTTTGGGAAGCAGCGGTTGAAGGTTCCGAGGAATATACTGTCAGGGTGAAATGCAATGACAGTAAAATAATCAACCGGGATTGCGATTGTCCTTATGAAGACGGTCCGGTTTGAAAACATGTTGCGGCGGTTTTATTTAAAATTTCGGAAGAATCTGAACTTACAAAGCTTAGCGGTCAAAGAAAAAATGATCCGGTTAAATCTACAGGGAAAAGAATTGAAACTATTTTCAGCAAGGTTACCAAAAAAGATCTTCAGAATTTCCTTGTAACCCAATTTTCATAAGAAAGAAAACTTAGAAATACTTTCATTGCAAGTTTTGCCGATCTGCCTGATGAAAACTCCGGAGAAAAATATGAGGCAATAGTTGATAATCTTTATAAAGCTGCTTTGAATAGAAATGGTTGGGTTGATTACGGTAAATCCGGGAGTCCGGGTAATTCGCTCATTGAACTTTCCGAAAAAGCTGATAAGTGTTTAGAAAATAATAACCTCTCTGAAAGCATTATTATCTGTAAAGTATTAATCGCGAATGTGTCTAAATTTCTGAATTCAGTTGATGACAGTTCAGGGCTGCTGTCAACTGCAATTTCTAATTCTTTCAGCACTTTGAGTGAGGCAATGACTCAATGTCATCCCATGCTGAAAGATCAGCTGTTCGACTTCTGCATCACAGAATATCAAAATAAAAAGTACAGCAATATTGGAATTGAAGATGAGTTTCTGACATTGCTTCCGGAACTTGTGACCACAGACGAACAGGAAAAGATATTTTTTGATATACTCGATATATGCTTATCAATTGAAATCACTAACGAAGCTTCTGACTACCGTTGTGTCAGGATTATTTCGGCAAAAGCAGATTACTTCCTCAGTAATGATATGAAAGAAGAAGCGGATAAGCTTATTATAGACAATATGAATTATCCTGAATTCAGAGGAATTATAGTTGATCAGTACATTGCAAAGAAAGATTTCACTTCGGCACAAAAGCTGTGTCTGGAAGGTATCAAGATTTCGGAAAGCAAAAAACATTATGGTACCATGCATGACTGGATGGATAAGCTTCTTCAAATATCTGAGCTTGAGAAGAATATTGATAATATTCGCAAATGGTCGGAAAAATTATTTTTTGAACACGGGTTTGATATGAAATACTACAGGATATTGAAGCAAACGTATTTAGGTAAGGACAATGAATGGAAGAATGAGTGCGAAAAAATTCCTGAGATTTTGGGACAAGATATTGATGGCTGGAATAGTGAAAGTTTATACGAAAGAGCGGAGATATTCATTGAGGAAAATTATTCTGACAGGTTATTGAAGCTGATACAGAATAACCGGGACGATATTCTATTCGTTGACAAATTTGCTGAAAAAATAAAAGATAAGTATCCTGCGGAATTAATCGAGTTATATTCAACCGCAATAATTAAACATGCAAAAACCGCTGACAAGCGAGTTTACAAAGAAGCTGTTAAATATCTGAAGCACTGAACAAAATTAAAGGCAGCCCGAACGAGGTCAGAAAGCTTCTGGAATATTTCAGAATAACCTACCGCAAGCGAAAGGCAATGATGGAGCTGCTGGATGAAAGTTTTCCGGGATGAAGTTTTTTTCGCAGATGTTGGCTTAATGAACGGAGTGAGCGTGACCTTCAACGGCAGCGAAAATTTTACTTTTCTAAATATCCGTTAATCTTCTGCATTAAAGTCTCAATCTTTGTAAGCGCTATTCCCAATTCAACAATAGAATTATTTCCTTTGATCAGGCTGTTGACGGGGTGAGCTACTATGTTCCTTAACTTATTAACAAGCTTAACAGATGAATCAAATTCTTTCCCTGTCATCTTTATTTTTCTGTGAAGATTCTTCCGCCTGATGATCCACGCCATATCGCCGATGTAAGCGAACTCTACGAATTTATGGTCCAGTCCTTTTTTTATTTCTCTTCTGTAACGGATATTAGGCTTTACTGACCTGTTATTCTCTTCGAAAATCCTGTACAGTTCATTGTCATCAATCCCGGATCCGTTGATGAGTCTTCCCATTGCAAATTCAAACTGTGAGATAAGATTATATAAATATATATAAACATGCTTGCTGTTCAGATTTGCGGCGGTTATTAGCCCGGTGACTTCTTTTCCATTTGTAAGAAAAAAGAAATTCCGGTTTCGCTTAGCAAATGCCTTTAATACATCTTTAATATTTGCAGAGTGAGGTATGTGATCCTTCGGTTTGATCACATGCGCCCTGATCTCATTAACTCCAAAGTTCCCCCACTCTTTTGTTTTAAAATATTTTTTAAACGTACCATCTGCATCCTGAATAGGCAGAATATCAAATTTATTTTTTTGCATCTTTACAAAAGCCTGCTCTTTTGTTTCTTTGTGGCGGGCATAAGTCCAGTCTGAACTGTTTATGCTTAAAGATGATATAGTAAGATCTTGTCTTTCGTAATGTATGTTTTTGAAACCTGAATTTTTTATAGAAGATACGGAATTTTTCCTCACAGTCTATATTGTTTTAACAGATCCATTCTTTAAAATAAAATAATCTATTTTCGTCAGTTTAACTTTATCAAGCTTGGTTTTTGGAAAATACAAAAAATTTAATTTTAGATAAATACGTAATTAAAAATTTGCAATGAGGTGAACTGAGATGACTAACTTATTAATAAAATTGCTGTTGGTCTTGTCTGCGTGTAATTTAATTATTTATAGGATACTTGTTCATGCAGGTTAAGACCAATAACGGCTGTGAAAAGCTCATATCCAGCAGCACATTAATTTTCCAGACTGTATGCAAATCATTTGTAATGAAATGCAAATATCGTTAATCACTTTTCCTTTTACTAATATTACGAAACCGGTTTCAGAATATATGGTTAAGATATAGTCAATGCGGCATTTGTCGTTGGTGACCAAAAAGTTTGCTTATTCTTTTCACATTCCTAAAAACTCTCCGGTGCAAACTTTTGGAATTCCAGCGACGGCGACAAAACTGATTTTGGAAAATTCAGATCCACAGTTCTTTTTTTCAGATGATAGAAGTCAGTTAATATTTCAAATTCCCGGAATTAATTCCACCAATGCCTTCAGAGCCGCCAGTTTTAGTTTAATTCTTCTTTGTGCAATTCAATTTTGTGCGGCTCTTCCTCCGACACAGAATTTCATTCATTTTTATTTCATTGAATGAAAAGCAATTCTGTTTCCTTCAGTGTCAGTAAATTGCGCCATAAATCCGTTAGGACCGATTGATGATTTCGGAACAATGATCTTTCCGCCTGCGGCTTCTACTTTTGAAAGAGGAATTGATAAATCCTCTCCACCATTCAAATAAATGAGCGGTCCTTTTTGTGCCGGTTCATAACCCTTTTCTTCCACAACTCCGCCGCTGACTTCGCCTTTTTCCATATCAGATGGAAATATTGCGTATTTCATATCAGGAAACGGCATCATCATTTTAATTCCAAGAACGGTTTCATAAAATGTTTTTGCTCGTTCGAAATTCTGTGCCGGAATTTCAAACCAGTTGATTGCATTTGCCATTTGATTTTTTTTTAATGTTAATGAATGAGTTTTTAATTGGTGAATATTATTTTGAAAAGATATCTTAGATCAAGTAACCAGATTCAGTTTTTCTTTTAATAGATTATATCTTGGGTCTTAGTGCGGTACATTGAGCACCGGGTGATTAATAAATGTGGACAGGCTTTATTACATTCTTTAATTCAAAGTAACCGATCTCACACGTAAAAATATTCTCCTGATTCTTTATTTCATCTAACACTTTTTCTGATATAAAAATAGAACCCGGAAAGGCAAGTGATTCAATCCCTGATGAAGATTAACGCTGTCATCATAATTAGAAAAAGCACTTTTATAAAATACATAAAATTTAATTTTAGATAAATACGTATTTAAAAATTTGCAATGAGGTGAACTGAGATGACTAACTTAATATTAAAATTGCTGTTGGTCTTGTCTGCATGTAATTTAAATTTCTATAAATAATGCTGGTTCATGCAGGCTAAGACCAACAGCAACGGTGAAGAGATAATACTATTTTGTAAGAATCATTTTCCTTGTTTCCGAAAAATCTCCTGCAGTGAGTCTGTAAAAATATGTTCCGCTGGAAAGACCTGATGCATTAAAAGTGACAGAATATGTCCCTGCATTTTGCTTTTCATTTGCCAATGCAGCAACTTCCCTTCCGGCAATATCAAATACTGTAAACGTAACGTGACCCGTAACCCGCAGCTCGTAATTAATAACTGTAGCCGGATTGAATGGATTTGGATAATTCTGCCCCAGTGAAAATGACTCCGGTATCTCTGAGCTTATCTGCTTTATTGAAGTTGCGTTTGCATATTTTGTGAGCATAATACCCTGCTCTCTGGTTGATGCGATTATTGCATTTCCCGAATTATCAATTTTTACAAATTGACCAATTGACCAGTGGGACAATCCCTGAATGTTAAAATTCCAAAGTGAATCTCCGATTGGAGAATATTTTTGGAAAAATTGTGTGCTTAAACCTGAAGGCGGATACTGACCTGTAACATAGATAAAATTGTTATTATCTACGGTAAGGTTGTTAGGCATTACATCGCTATTATTAAATCCTTTTATTCGCTTTGCCCAAATTGAGTCGCCTGCCGGGCTGTATTTCATAGTAACAGCGTCGTATTTATTGTTATTAGCCGGGTTTGTCTGTTTGAAGATTACAATTGCATTATTATTATTGTCAGTCTCTATGTCCGTCGGAATTATTCTGTCATTTCCGGTGCCGTAAATTTTTTGCCAAGCTGAATTTCCTATCTTTGTTACTGCAAACTTAGAGGTTTGAAAAGTATTGAGTATTTCGCTGAGAAAATAAACATTGCCCTGCGCATCAAGTGTCATATCCCGTGCGCCTTCATGCAGAGTATTCATGAACCTGTCATGCCATGTCCATACCGTATCTCCGCTGAGCTGACAATGTATTCCAAGAACTGTCTCGTTGTAGGTAGAATTTATAGCCGAACAAAAGAGATAAATTCCGGAATTATTGACTATAAATTTTCTCGGAAAAGTTCTGTTATTAAACTCAACCGGAATAGCTATTTCCTTATGCCAGACTAAATTTCCCGAAGGAGTATATCTGATTATATAAATTCGTCTTAATTTATTTGTAGCGACAAAAATGTCACCGTTAGGACCTTCCTGAATATAACCTTCTTTTGATAATCCGTTAATTGCCATGACAGAATTCGTACTGTCAATTGCTTCCCATAATAAAACTCCTGAAGGCGAATACTTCACTGTTCTTGTAGTTACCACTTCAGTAGTCTGATAGGCAGTGCTTAATCCTGTTGCATAGATATTTCCGGACGCATCAACATAAATATCAAATAAATGGTCATGTTTATTTTCTACACTGTGATATTCTCTTCTCCAAAGTGTATCACCTGATGGATTGAACTTTACTATCACGAAATTGGCAGCTTGTCCAAGGCTTAATCTGTTGAAGCTGCTGCCGGTGATGATATTGCCGGCATTGTCAATACTGCAGGCGATTACTCGAGACTCTATTTCCTGTGTATAACTTTTTCTCCAGGTCTCATTAACCTGTGAAAATAATTCTGATGTCAGAACCAAAAAAACGATCAAGCATAAATTTAATTTTTTCATTTTGATTACTCCTTTTTCTTTTTTTTATTTAATAAAATTTTCTTTAAAATTTAAGAACTGATACAAAATTATTACTCACAGAAAAGATTGGCAAAGAAAGTTTTTAAAAATTGCACAACATGATCAAAGGAATTTCTCATAAGTATTTCAATAAAAGCCTTATAAGAACGATAATTCACTGTTTATTGACTGAAATTCACAATACTTTGCACAATGGGAACAGAAGAAAAATTCAACATCAGGGGAAAGCTAATATCACTTCTTGAATCTTTTTCAAAAGAAGAATTCAAAAGGTTCGGAGACTTTGTCAATTCTCCCTATTTTAATAATGAGCGGGTTCTTGTTGAATTGTATAAAATTCTGAAGCAAAATTATCCCGGATTTTCTGCCAAAGGATTTGTAAAAGAAACCGTATTTGAATCTTTGTTTCCCGGAAAAAAATATAATGATTCGATTTTCAGAAATACTATTTCCAAAATGCTCAGGCTGGCTGAACAATTTCTTACAATGAATCATCTTGCAAGCGATAAATTTCATATAAAACTTTTTCTGCTGGAAGAGCTTAAATTAAAAAGACAGGAATCATTGTTTGTAAAGCACAGGAAGGAAGCCGAGAGTTCGCTAGAGTCGGAATATTTTAAAAACGAAGATTATTTTCTGAAGAAATATCTTCTGGAAATTCTCAATGACGAGTTCATGAAAATCACGAAAAACTATATGGTGTTTACCGGGAAGGGTGAAGTCAGTTCTTTTGAATTCCTTTCTAATTCTTTTTTAATAAATATTTTAAAAGCAAACGCTTCAATAATTAATTCGAACAAGAATTTATTCGGTGATGAGATAAAATTAATTCTCTTTGATGAGATAGAAAACTTCCTGCTTAAAAATCCCGTTCTGCTTTCCTCAAATTTGTATCTGCGGTATTATTATTATTCCATCAAGATCTTTCAGACAAATGATGATAAATATTTCTTTGAATTAAGAGACATTATTAATAATGAAACGGACTCTCTCGGCATTGCAGACAGGAAAAACATTCTTACCATTCTTACTAACTATTCATATTACAGAATCAACAACGGTGAATTAAAATTTGTGGACGAACAGTTTAAACTTTACAAACTCAACATAGAAAAAAAGCTTTATAAAGGAGACCGTGATTTTCTCTCCCACATATTTTTCATGAATGTTGTAACCACCGGACTGGATGCGGGAGAATTGGAATGGGTGAAAGATTTTATTAAACTATACCATGAAGAACTGAAAAATGAGCACAAGAAAAACATGTTCAATTTTTCATCAGCGCTTCTCCATTTAAGAAAAAAAGAATTTGATAATGCAATTGAATACGCATCGAAAGTAATCTCGGATGATCTGTCCTATAAACATCAGCTTAAATCCTTTTATCTTAAAATATATTTTGAAATGAATGAGGATCAGCCGTTTTATTCACACATCGACAGCTACAGGCATTTTGTAAAAAATGATAAGCTTCTCGGCGAAGACAGCCGTGAATATATTATGAATTACATTTCCTTTTCAAAAAAACTTTTTGATCTGAAAAACTTTCCCGGAAAAAATGAATTTGAAATCAAAAACATTAAAAAGGAAATTACTCAGCACAAAGCTCTTATAAACAAACTCTGGCTCATGAAAAAAGTTAATGAGCTTTAAGA
>CAZLOL010000167.1:0-7001 GCA_964561045.1 uncultured Ignavibacteriaceae bacterium
AAAGTCACTTAAATAATTAAATAACATTCTCTTTGCAAATTTTTTGGTCACCAACACGAACACTTTACATTCAGGAAGCTCCGTTTTTATTCTTAACTGCTTACGTCTCACGGTTTAACAACACTGACAAAACTACTCGAATTATTGTAAGTTAATACTATGTCAGTCAAATCAGTTATATTATCTCCTGTAATATCGGTCACTTTGTATCCGGTAACGAACAGACTTGCATCATTATATACAGAAAAAATATCCGAAAGGTCAACAAATCCGTCCTGATTTACATCGCCGTTGAAAATGCAATACTTCGTTCCGAGTAATTTCATGTTGCTTCCGAAAGCATGTGTAACAGAATCAGTGAAATCGTAAGCAAACGTTCCGCCTGTTACAAATGTATAACCTCCGGCTTTGCTCCATGTCTCAATGCTGTTGCGATGTTTGAAAACTAAATAGTAATTACCTGTAGGTGCATTTCCGAATTTTAAAGCTGCCGTTCCATTTGAATTCAAAATTGCTTTCGATGAATCAACTATCGCATAAGGAGCAGCCGAATTTCTTAAGTAAGTCTTAATCGTGTCGCTTACCATTGTGTTTGAATTCTGTTCATAAAATCCCTGTATGTATGCGGTTAAATTTATTGTAATATTCTGACTTTCAGAAGAAGCTATAATGCTCTTATTATTATGAATATCTTTTGCAGCAATGAAGTAATAATAAATTCCTGTAAGAGGCGCAGAATCCAGATAAGTGGAATCTGTAAGAGTTGCGAATACAGTTTCAGTTTCAGGATCAATAACCGGAGATGTGCTTCTGTAAATATTATAATTATAAAAATCAGGCTCGGTATTTCTTTTCCAGTTCAATCGTACATTACCCGGACTTGCAGCAGCAGTAAACAACTGTACCTGTGCCGGAGAAATATTATCCAAACTGTTTCCGCTTATGATATTTGAACGATACAAAACAGATCCGGAATTTGTAAATGCAGTTATTCTGAAATAAAAAGTACTGTTGCCGTTTATTCCCGAGTCAGCCGGAGTGGTTGAAGTAAAATAATAATAAAGATTATTCTGAGTCGGCAGCACATTTCCTATTTGCTCCCACTGAAATCCTGATATTCCGGGAGGAACGCTTCGCTCAATTAGATAAGTTGTAATAGTTCCGTTTACAGGAAGATCAAGTCCGCTCTTCACCCATCTTAGTTTTACAAATCCGCCCTGATCATCGGGAACATCTTTTACAGAAACAAGATTTGGTTTAACGCTGGGAGTAGAAGTGTAATAGACGTATGTACGTCCCCTGGAAATATCGTAAGCTCTTGCCCCTACAATAATATCAGAATTTCCATCCCCGTTCATATCGCCGGCAGAAGAGACTGAATATCCGAAATATATACCCGATGGTCCGGATAAATTTATGTCCGCAACATTATTCATAAATACACCTCCGTAAAAGACTTGTGCATAGCCAACAGAAGTTGCAGTTCCGAATGCACCAACAATTACATCAGAATATCCATCCTTATTCAAATCTCCTGCTTCCGAGACACAAATTCCAAAATTAAAACTCGCGCCATCTGAGATCAGAATTACATCCGCGGTGTTATCCATTGTTGAACTTCCATAATAAATGTATGCCTTACGTGGAAAGTTACTAACAAGATAATTCACATAAGTCCCTACTATTACATCTGAAAATCCGTCACCATTTACATCTCCGGCTTTACTTACAGATATTCCAAAACTTTGATACAGAGCTTCACCGCTCAGGATTACATCAGCGTCTGAGTTCATTTGTGAATCTCCGTAATAAATATATGCTTTACCGGTTGAGGTATTCTCATAGCTTGCTCCTATGATAACATCCGCGTATCCGTCTGCATTAAGATCACCTGCAGTTGCGACTGATGTCGCAAAGCCGGTTCCCTGAGTCATAGATACATCGGCAACATTATTCATTGATGAACCGCCATAAAAGATATATGCTTTACCCGCTGTAGTTGTATAAGGATATAAAACTGCTGCGACAATAACATCAGAATATCCGTCGCCGTTTACATCACCTGCTGCAGATACCGAGCTTCCGAATTTACCGTTTGTACCTTCGCCTGTCATTACTACATCTGCAGTATTATTCATAGTCGCACCTCCGTAATAAATATAAGCTCTTCCTGTATTTGTATTATAAGTGTAATCTCCGACTATTACATCAGAATATCCGTCACCATTTACATCACCGGCACTTGAAGCCCAACCCCCTTCTGTTATAATTAAATCAACTAAACTATCGGCGTTAATTCCTCCGAAATATATATAAGATTTTAAACCAGATCCTATAATTATATCAGAATATCCGTCCCCATTTAAATCACCAGCCGGTGAAAGCGTATATCCAAAAACAGTAGTGCTCGTTTCTCCTGTCATTGTCAAATCGGGAAAATATGTTCCTGTCATTCCTTCCATATATAAATATACTCTGCCCGTATTCAAGTTATCCCCCCATGCACCGGAAATAATATCCGGGAACCCGTCTCCGTTCATATCACCTGCATATGCGACACTGTTTCCGTAATGACTGTTTGAAGTTTCTCCTGATAAAGTTTTATCCGGTAAGCTGTTCATATTTACACCACCGAAATAAATATAGACTTTACCTTTACTGTTGTTATTCGGAGCTCCGATCAATATTTCAGAATATCCGTCACCATTCATATCCCCGACTGCTGAAACAGAATTTCCAAAATAATCAAAAGTATTTTCACCATTTAGAGTAACATCAGAAATATTGTCCATATCCGGTCCTCCCATGTAAAGATAAACAATTCCGGTTGAACCATTATATCCGAAAGCACCTATGATTATATCTGCATAAGAATCTCCGTTTATATCTCCTGCAGATGCGACGGAAGATCCGAAATTATCATTTGCATTCTGCCCGTTGAAAGTTTTATCAGAAATATTATTCATATTTGTTCCTCCAAAAAAAACATAGGCGCTGCCTGTATAACCGTCGTGTGTACTTGCGCCAACAACTACATCAGCATATCCATCATTATTTAAATCACCTGCTCCGGCAACCGAACACCCGAAATTACCGCCGGCTGAAGGTCCGTTAAGTAACACATCCGGCGTAGGATCCATATTTGCTGCTCCCAAACAAATGGATGCCCTTCCTGTAGAATTATTATACCCGTATGCTCCTATTATTACATCTGAATATCCGTCATTATTTACATCTCCTGCGTTTGCTACAGAGATCCCAAACTGATCATATTCATTATCCCCTGTAATTGTCAGATCCGCAGCATTATTCATAGCAGAGCCTCCATAATAGACCATAACTACTCCGCCCAAATTATTAAATCCTGTAGCACCTACAATTACGTCTGAATATCCGTCCCCGTTAACATCGCCTGCAGAAGAAACAGAAGCTCCAAAAAAAAGATTTGCAGCATTCCCGGATAAAATTACATCGGGAATTGTATTTACATTTATTCCTCCAAAATAAATATATGCCCTTCCGCCATAAGAATATAAATTGCTGAAGAGAGGCGCTCCGACTATAATGTCGCTGTATCCGTCGCCGTTCACATCTCCGGCCGAAGCCACAGACAATCCGAATTCATCTCCGGCATTAAACCCGTTAAAATTTCTTGTCTGAAATGCATCCCCTGTTGTGTCTTCCGGAATGATGTTGTTTCCCTTTTCATCCTTTAGAGAATTTATCTGTTCTTTAGTAAATCCATCCGGAAGTGAATTAGCTTTGCTTTTAATTTCAGTTGTTTGTGAATTGCAAAATGAAATTGTAATGAAACTTAAAACTAAAACACAAATTTGAAATTGCTTTTTCATTTTTATTTCCTTTCTTGATTTAGTTAATTAATTATATATTTATAAATTTCTTTATTGACATTGAACATTGAACATTGAACATTGAACATTGAAAAGTCGGATTTACTCCTCCCTTTTTAAAAGAGAGGAGTTCGTCCTTAGTTAGATTAAAGAAAGAAGCAACTCTTTCTTATTGCAGATATTCCCGATCGTATCGGGAAACTTTTTTGAGTGAACTAATTTTATTTTGAGAGTTTTCATTTTGAATTATTTTCTATCTTTAAATCTAACTGATACAAATTATGCTTACATTATCTTTTCATCAAAGAGAAATATATTGCATAATTACCAGATACATTTACTGTATTTCAATTTTTAAAGGCATTAAGTAATTTATTTTTAATACAGTTAGAGTAAATTTCATATAACCATATATGCATAACAATATTTCACTAGAACTTCTGAAAACTTTCTCAGATGAAGATGTAAAATCATTCAAAGAATTTATTTCATGCTCTCTTTTTAATAAAAGAAAAGAGCTTATAAGACTATTCGCTGTAATAATTAAATGCAAACCTGAGTTCACTAACCCTGTTCTGAAAAGAGAAAAGCTTTTTAAAAAACTTTATCCGAAAAGCAAATATGACGAGCAGACTTTAAGAACACGTATGACGGAATTGGCATCTGTAATAAGGTCATATCTGGCTTTTGCAAATCAGCAAAAAGATCATTTTAACAAAAAATTGTCTCAGGCAAAAGAATTGATGGTGAGGAATAAATATGCAATGTCAGAAAAAATTTTAACGGAAGTGCTTGATGTTCTGGAAAATGAAAAATATAAAAATTCGGGTTACTTTGAAAATAAATATTTCGCTTTAACAGAACTCTGCAGAGTTTACAGTGCCGTTGGTAATTTTAAGGAGCTGTTGAATACTGAAATTAAGAGAAGCGAGTATTTGATTTATTTTTTTCTTGAAGATTTTCTTAACAGTTCCAGGGATATTTTAACTAATAATATTCAGAATAAAACATTGAAGGATTCGCCGGTTTCAAATGAATTCTTCAGATACTTTTCTTTGAATGATTTTCTTTCTGAACTTAAAGAATCAAAAAATGAACATTATGCATTAATTGCAATTTATTATTATTCATATTTAACCCGCAAAGACAATGATAATGAGGAGTATTACTTCAGACTCAAAGAGATTGTTTTTAAAGAATATAAAAAATTCTCAAAGAAGGATCTCTTTAATTTTTGGAATTTCCTTTCAGGAGCAGTTTTTCCTGCTTTAATAAATAAAGATAAAAAATTTTATAATGAAAGGTTTTTAATAAATAAATTTTTCAGCGAACTTGATATCTTTATCACAGTAAATGACAGGTATATACATACACAGACCTTTACAAACATTGCGAACAGCGCTATCATCATTAACGAGCTTGAATGGGCTGAAGAATTCATTTTGAAATATAAGGATGCTCTTATTCCTGAATTCAAAGATAACACTTTTAACTACTGCATGTCAGCGCTTTGCACAAGAAAAAAAGAATTTGAAAAATCTCTTGATTATTTAAGTAAAATAAAAATGAGTGAACTGGCTTACAATCTTGATTCAAGATTATGCTATATAGTTAATTACTATGAACTCAATTTGTATGATCAGCTATATTCTTCCATTGATGCATGTAAACATTATATTTCCGAGAATAATAATTTGCCTGAATATGTGATTGATATGTTAAAAAACTCTGTTAAGTTTGTTACAAAAATAGCAAATGCTAAATCCCGTAATAAAAAGCTTGATTATTCTGATTTGAAGGAAGCTGAATCTGTTGACTCTTTTTTTATCCGGAAATGGATCCTTGAGAAAATGAAGGAGCTTATTTAATTAAGCTTTTTAAGATTATTGAGTTGATATCTGTATAGTAAGTCATCAGGCACCGGTGCTGTTTTTTATCTTATAATTCTTTATAACTTTTAAAATTAAGCTGCGGTCTGTGTTGTTGTTCCGATAAATTTGCAAAGTCACTTTAATAAATAACATTCTCTGAGCAATTATTTGGTCGGCGGCACGAACACATACCGGCAAAGGGCTCTTCGTCTTAATTCTTCACTATACTTCCATAAAATTTACATGTATCCCGCAATATCAATACAGACGTAATAATACTTTGACAATTTTTATATTACTTTATACGGAAATCATTAATCTGTATGATCTTCAAAACAAAGGGACAGTTGCATCTAACAGGGTAGTAACTTTTGAGAATTCAGGAGATAAAAAATATCCGAGTCTTTCCAGAGACAGGGGAGACTGTCCGATCTGGCTGCCTGTGGAAGAATTTCAAAACGTACAATTGAAATTGTAATGAGAGGAATAAATTAAAATCAAAAAAGTTTTATCGGGATAGCCATTCACGGATTGGATGACAGCACTTTTGAAACAGTCTATTGCCGTCCTTTTAATTTTCTTGCTGAGGATTCAATACGACTTATTCGTGCGATTCAGTACATATCTCATACTTTATATAGCCGGGAAAAATTAAGAACCGAACAAAGCGGGGAATTTGAAAAAGAAATCATTGACCCGCCTGATCCAACCTGTTGGTTTAAAATGAAACTGGAAATAGAAGATAAAATTGTTAAGGGATTTATCAATGATAAAGATATGCCTTCGTTGACAGTGCAAAAACTAAATGACATAAGTTCAGGAAAAATCGGAATCTTCGCAGCCGATAACAGCGGAGGTGATTTTGAAACTGTAAAGGTAGTTTACAAATAAATGAGTTATTCTTAACCCGGATTTTTTAATAAGAATATTATCTAATGAACTTCATGTGAAGTTTAAATTATAAGTCACATCTTTCCAAAACGATTTAACATGTTTGATTTCAAATATGGATAGATATATACATTTTTAACAACCCCGCCTCCCTCCTCCTCCCATTTGAATAACAAAAGGTGAGGGGAGAAAAGCAATGTTAATTATAGAATTATAGCAAGGACTTTCTCCTCTTTGCTTTATAAAAAATGAAAAAAGAAATTTCAATTCTCTATTATAGCAATGACTCCCTCCCCTTTTTGCTTTATAAAAGGGGAGGTATATGGAGAGGTTCTATCACTATGGACTTAAAAACACACTCAACTCAACACACTCGACTCAATACACT
>CAZLOL010000167.1:7101-8208 GCA_964561045.1 uncultured Ignavibacteriaceae bacterium
TTCCCGATTCAAGTTTATAATAATAAACTCCGCTGGAAAGATCTTTTCCGTCAAATATAACTGTATAATATCCGGCATCCTTTTTTCCGTTTACTAACGCTGCAACTTCCTTCCCGTTAATATCATAAACCTTTAACGAAACATTATTGAACTTCGATAATTGATAATTGATAACAGTACTTGGATTGAACGGATTCGGATAATTCTGCGATAGCTCATATTTTTCCGGCGCGACGATCATAACATTATTGCTTAAATAATAATATTCCGAATTGCCGTTGTAATCAATCTGCTTCAATCTGTATTTATAAATTCCTTCATCAAAGATCCTGTCCGTATAAGTATAATCCATTGAAGTAACGGTAGTTCCGTTACCGGCTACATTTCCGGCTCTGATCCATATCAGATTGCTTTCGCCTGTAAGCTTTGTCTTTTCTATATCAAAGCCTGAATTATTATTTTCGGAAGCGGTCTGCCAGTTTAAAGTTACATTGTTTCCGTTAACCACGGAAGTAAATGATGCAAGCTCCACGGGCAATGGCTCATCAAAATAGACTTCACAGCCTAAACCCTGATTAAAAAATCTCAAAGTCCCGGAAAATCCAACCGGCGGAGTCCAGGTGAACAGGCTTGTTACAGACCCGGTTCCAAAATTATACTGACAGACAAATGAAGCTCCCTCCGGTAATGAATCAATGCAAAGATAAGTATAGTCCAATATGTCATTAGCCCATCCGGTAACATAAAATGATAAAGTACCTCCGGGTGGTAATATTTTTGTATCTCCGCAATTCAATGTGAACGTTGCTGTATCCGGACCGTTAATGTATACAGCCGGGTTATCGATGCGTATAAAAATTGCACCTTCCGGAATTCCGGGAATACTAAAAAATAAAACTGTAAGTATAATACAAAATGTAATAATTGAAAATCTTGAATTCTGTTTCATAACATACTCCTTCCTGTTTGTTGCTTTTAAAAATTAATTTTAGTGAGTGAGTATTTCTTCATTGAAATGCAGTTGCAGAGCTACGGAGGATGGTCGGACAGTTTCATATTGCAGATTACACTCCTTTCGGATTTCTTGGGATCTGATCAATAAATTAT
>CAZLOL010000168.1:0-2245 GCA_964561045.1 uncultured Ignavibacteriaceae bacterium
TGTTCTCTGTGTTCTCTGTGTTCTCTGTGTTCTCTGTGGTGAAAGTTTTGAGACAGTCTCTTCAAAGGGGAGGGGTTTTGTTGAAAAACAGTAAGCATTCAATGAAAATTTAAATTTACTAAATATTTTTACAACCTTATTTCAGAAAGTTTTGGACGGATGTGTCAGTTACTTCTCAGCAAACATTTACAGGATAATTAGTTGAAACAACTTTTTCTTTTGAAATTAATTTTAGTAAAAAAAAAATCCGGGTCATTAAACCCGGATCTTTTTATTTTTAATAATTCTGTTAACTTAAGATTAACTGTTTACTTGACGACAATCAACTTGTTTACAGCTGTATTATTGCCGGCTGTCAGCTTGTAGTAATAGACTCCGCTGGCAAGATTTGCAGCATTGAAATTAACTGTGTAATAACCTGCAGTCCTGAATTCATTCAAAATTGTAACTATTTCTCTTCCGCTCAGGTCATAGATCTTGAGCATTACATTTCCGCTAACTGGTAATGTAAAGTCGATCTTGGTTGTAGGATTGAACGGGTTTGGATAGTTTTGTGACAAACTGAATTTTACAGGAACACCGATATTTACATAACCACTCAGATCATAATACTCGAAGTTGCCGTTGAAATCAATTTGTTTCAATCTGTATCCGTAACTTCCTGAATTAAGTTTTCTGTCAATGAATGCATAATCAACAGGTACTTCTGAATTTCCCTTTCCGCTGACATATCCAATCTTTGTCCATAGTCCATCGCTTCTTCTTTCAATATCAAAACCCGCATTATCTTTTTCAAATGCAGTTCTCCAGTTCAGTATTACATTTTCATTTTCAGCAACTGCAGAGAACGAATTCAATTCAACAGGTAACGGTTTATCAAATTCCATATTGCATATTGCTTCATTTGGAACTTCGCAGGAATCAATACATCTGAATTGAATTAACTCTCCTATGCAGTCTCTCCAGCAATTCCAATTATATACCGTGTCCCAGTTCCAGCAGATATATTCGTTTCCTGTATGCCAAATTTGAGGCGGATGTGTTATTGTATCACCAATGCAGCCATCAGCAGGATGAGGAATCATTGTAACTTTCATTACAACTGAATCATAATATGTGCTGTAAGTGTAGTCAAAATTATCAGGGTATACTACTTCGAATCTCATGTCCTGACAAACCAATGTATCCCAGTTAAAGACAGGTTTACTAACCTTTACCATATCATCTTCATCTTCAAAGAAAGCAACATACCAGTTTAAAACCCAAGGGTTACAAGGATCTACGAATCTAAATTTATTCATTCCGCAATGCAATTCTGCATATAGCGTATCATCCGGGAAATCCGGACCATAAGCCTGTTCATAAATATACTGACCTTCCTGATGGGTTAAAGGATCCTGAGGATGATCAAGTATTTCTATATGAGGCGTTCCCGGATCACAAATTGGTCCTCCGCCTGTCCATGTTTTAAATACTGTATCAACCAAATTTCCTGTTGATCCAATTATAGTGTCTCTTCCGGCTACTGTACCGGTGTAGCAATACTGAGCAATTCCGCTTGCATTTGTGAATGCGAAACCGGCTCCTGCATTTACACCTTTAATTAAGAAATCAACTCTTACTCCTACAACAGGAATTCCGAGCTGATCAAGAACCAATCCGTCTACACAATGCTGTGTGTTTATAGGATTCGTTGCATCTTCAGGTGTTACATCAAGACTTGTTACAGTTGCTATCGGAGCTAAAGACAATCCTCCCGGATATCCGTATGAGTCATCTGTATTGAAGCCATATTGGAATGCTCCGAATGGCAGAGTAGCTGCTAAAGTGTGAGAACCCGGTACAACAGTCAGCTGAGCTCCAGAGAATCCACTTACACCTATAGGTGTAAACTCAATTACAGGCACTGCAACAGCATCCAGAGTCAGTGAACCAACCACAGAATTAGGAGCAACTAAATTTATATAGTGTGCTGCATAGCCTGAAACAGTTGTGAGTGTATAGCCGGCCAGGTATTGTTCATATGGAGGTATTATCATCATAAAAGGATCTCCGGGATTTCCGGAGAAGCTTGATCCATTTGAATACTGCGCTAAAAGAATTGGCTTATCTGAAGTAATGATTGATTGTGCTGTCAATAATACTTCAATAAATTGACCGGCATTTATTACCGGCTGTGGTACTGCATTAATTGTAACAGTAGTGGTATTTTGTGAAGCCATCATTCTCCATGTATCACCGTTTA
>CAZLOL010000168.1:2345-5257 GCA_964561045.1 uncultured Ignavibacteriaceae bacterium
GTTACTGAAGGTGTAATAGTTACATTAGTTCCGTTGACAACTCCAACAATACCAAATTCAACTCCATTTACAATATTTGAATTTGGATATGTTAAAACTGTATAATCCGTACCTAATATATCAACCGGCAGCGCTAAATAAGCATCAGTTGAAAATGGTCTGTAGTTTAAACCATATACTGTTACTTCCAGTAATGATGTTACGTGAATTCCGAGATTATCGACTACGTCACTGGTGTGAGAGGATGTTGCCATAGGGACAACTACAGAAACTACTGTATTAGCTGCTACAACAAATGGCTGTGAGAATGCGAGTCCGGGGACATCAACAACTCCTGAGGTATTTACATCTGAAGTTATAAAAATTTCCCTGGAACCTGTGTTATCAATATTCGTATTAAACATTATCCAGAAATCTGTACCTTTGCTGTCTGATGCTGCCCTTAAATTCATTGAGGTAAGAGTTAGTATCAGTATAAATATCAGGCTTAAAAGCTTACTGAGAGTTTTCATTTTTTCTTTCCTTTCAATTAAGTTTGGAAATAATTTGGGAAAAAATGAATCAGGGATGAGGCGAGTAATTAAATATTATGAATTGATAAGAGTATAACAAATTCAATCTAAGATATGCCTCTTAGAATGACATATAAGTATCTCATTTCATTTAACATTATTTTATAACTGACATAAGATTATTTTTGAAATCTCTTCCTGAAAAAAATATTATTAAATGAATATATGAGTAAAAAAAATATTTTTTAAATCTGAGTCATCTCTGACACATTATAATAATGCATGCAATTTTCATACCAGATTGATACACGTATAATTATATGTAATTAATGTTTTTAAAATTACTGTGTGGAAAAATTCCCCTATTGTATACAATTATGTAGAATAAATACACAAATAATTTTCCCTGTGTATTCTCAAATTTAAAAAATTACTGTTATAATTCTATATTGATATTTGAATTTGGTATAAGCAAACCAAGATATAAGTATGAACAGATTAGCTCATAATTATATTGAAGAGGTAAACAGTATGATCTTATAGATTTAAAATAAAAAAGCGGACTTCTTCAGTCCGCTTTTTTTACACTTACTATTTTAACGATAAATTAAATCTATTACTTGATTATAGTCATCTTCATAACTTTGCTGAATTCATTTGATTCCAGTTTGTAGAAATATACACCGCTGGAAATGTTTGCTGCGTTGAATTCAACTGTATGATAACCTGCACTTCTGAATCCGTTAACTATTTCAGCTATCTGTTTACCGCTGTTGTCAAAAACCGTGATCTTTACATTTCCGTCTCTCGGCAATGCAAAATCAATCTTTGTAGTCGGGTTAAACGGATTAGGATAGTTTTGAGACAAACTGAATCTTTCAGGAATACCAATTACGATTTCTTCGCTTAAATTATAATATGCAAAGTTTCCGTTGAAATCAATTTGTTTTAATCTGTAGTTGTATTTTCCTGAGTTAAGATTTCTGTCTGTGAATTCATAGTTCTTAGGATCACTTGTTGTACCGTTGCCGGCAACATTTCCGATCTTGGACCATTCTCCGTTTACAACAGATCTTTCTATGTCAAATCCGGAATTGTTCAGCTCTTCTGAAGTTGACCAGTTTAATTTTACATCCTTGTTTGTTACAGTCGAAGTAAATGAACTTAATTCAACAGGGGCAACAGCTTCCCATGATTTGAAGGCTGTATCTCGTGTAGGTGTTGTTCCAATTGATGCGATAATTGTATCTCTTCCTATCACTGTTCCGGTATAGCAGAACACTGCCTGACCGGCTGCGTTTGTGACTCCAACTGCGCCTATAATACCATTAGCTCCGGTGACCAGGAAGCCAATATTTTCACCTGCCTGCGGTACGCCGTTCTGATCAACAACTGTAGCTGTAACGCAATGCTCTGTATTAACAGGGTTTGTAGCATCAGGAGGCGTAAGTGTAATGAACAACTGTGTTGCAACTGTAATTTCCCCTGCAACTGCAAGACCGAATACTGTGCCGCTGCCTGTTCCTGTATTAAATGAAGAAACTACAGCGCCGGTTGCAATATTAATTCTGTAAACATTTGAAGTACCGAAATCTGCACTCCAGAATGTAACACCGTCAGGATCTAAATTTAAAGCAAACCAATTGTCCTCACCTGCAACATCATATGTTTGAACAACTGTTCCTGCGGAGTTCAGTCTTTTAATATTTACGCCATTTCCAAGTAATACATCACCATTGGTTAAAATTCTTAATGCATAAGCATTTCCGCCGAGTCCGTCAGCAAAATTTGACAGAGGAGTGTTGGTACAGATATTATGTCTGAATATTGATGTGCCTTCAGTTGTATATAGCATTGTACACTGATCAGCCTGCAGATCCATAAAATCAACTCTTCCTGAATAAGAAGTACCGATGAAGGTACCGCCGCCGTCATATTTTCTGATACCGTTTCCAAGATTTCCGGCATAGAAATTTGAAGCATTATCAAATACAATGCTTTCAGGTGTTGAGTAGCCTGAACCAATTGTACCTATAAGTGCTCCGAATTTATCGAATCTGGAAATTGAATTGTTAGAGAAATTTGTGACGTAAAGACTATTGGCTGTATCCAGCGCCATGCCTGTAGTGAAACCGCCTAATCCGGTATTCATTGTCATGACTAAGGTACCGTTTGGCTGCCTCCACTGCACCTGACCGTTTGCCACTGCAACAAAGACATCTCCTGTTGCAAATTGTGCCGATGCATCAAAGGAAATTGTTATAATGCTCAAAACAATAAGCATTAATCTTGTAATGTATTTCATTTTTGCCCCTTTCTGTTTTTGGTTTATGGAAATAATTTGAATATTAATATCAGAATAAATTATTTTCTTAAATGAAAATCGCAAAAAATCTTTGT
>CAZLOL010000168.1:5357-8182 GCA_964561045.1 uncultured Ignavibacteriaceae bacterium
CAATATTTCCGGATTTAGCTGAAAGATTATTTATGTAGAATATCTTTAACAATAAACAGATTAATAGTTGTATTAATAAATTAAAAATATTTTAGTAATTTGCCTTCAATTAAAAATTTTAACCCATGACAAAGATTATATTGCTTTTTGCATGTTTGTATACTTTTACATTCTCCTCAAATAATTACGCACAAAATGAATGGTCAAGAATAGTTTACTATAATTCCAACGGGGAGAACTCACCGGAATCAAAGATCTACTATATTATAACTGTTAATAGCTCGGGTGAAGGAAAACTGGAATATTTCAGCAGCGGGAAAGTTAGAGAATACGAATTTCAATCCGGTAAAAAATCTTTGAATAATTTTAATTCCCTGTTAAATAAAAGCGGTATTTATAAAGTTGATCCGCAGGATATTAAATCAACAGAACTAACGGGTACAAAGTCTTTGACAAACATGACAATATATTTTGATAAGACAAGAGAAAATTATATACATTATAACGGCAAAGAATATACAGAAGAAGAAATAGCTGAAAAAAGGAAAGAACCTTTTATAGCAGTTCCTACGGAATACAATGAAAAATATTCGGAAATGATAAATAAAATATATTTAGGAATTGAGTTTTTGGTATCTGATAAGATTTGGAATGAAGCTTTGAATGGTAAATAAATTAGTGAGACCGGATGGATTCGAACCATCGACCTACGGCTTAAAAGGCAGTTGCTCTACCGCTGAGCTACGGTCCCTACTAAATTCATTATTTTTTTTCTGCGACTTTAATTCTGTTTATGGCTTTCTGTAAGGACACTTTTGCCTCTGATTTCTCATCCTTTCTGACATCACCCATTTTTAATATCTGTTCGGCTCTTGATTTGGAATTCCGTGCTCTGGCAAGATCTATTTCTTCCTTAGACTCTATTGTTTCTGCAAGAATGATAGCATTATTATTTTTAACTTCAAAAATTCCTCCGCTTGTAGAATATTCCATAATATCAGCATCTCTCTGAATTTTGATCATTCCTATTTCAAATGATGAAACTAAAGAAGCATGATTTTTTAATACCTGAAAACTTCCAAGAGTACCTGGTATGATCACAGAAATTACATCACCTTTAAATAATGTCCTGATCGGACTTATTATTTCTAAATTAAAACTTTTTTCCAATTTAAATTTTTATTGTTCTGATATTTTCTTGGCTTTTTCCAAAGCTTCTTCAATAGTTCCAACTAAATAAAAAGCGTTCTCAGGCAGGTCATCATAATCACCGTTTATTATTCCCTTAAATCCTTTTATGGTATCCTCAAGTTTTACATATTTTCCCGGTAGATTTGTAAACTGCTCGGCGACAAAGAAAGGCTGTGATAAAAATTTCTGTATCTTTCTTGCACGTGCAACGGTAAGCTTATCCTCATCAGATAATTCATCTATTCCAAGAATATTGATAATGTCCTGAAGATCTTTGTATGTCTGTAAAATTTTCTTTACTCCCTGAGCAACATTATAATGCTCTTCCCCAACAATAAGCGGATCTAATATTCTGGAAGTTGATGTCAGAGGATCTACCGCAGGATAAATTCCAAGCTCGGAGATCTTTCTTGATAATTCAGTAGTTGCATCTAGGTGAGCAAAAGTTGTTGCCGGTGCCGGATCTGTATAGTCATCTGCCGGAACGTAAATTGCCTGAATTGAAGTAATTGAACCTGTCTTTGTGGATGTAATTCTTTCCTGCAATGCGCCCATCTCAGATGCTAAAGTAGGCTGATAACCCACCGCAGATGGCATTCTACCGAGCAATGCAGATACTTCCGAACCTGCCTGAGTGAATCTGAAAATATTATCAATGAAAAGCAAAACATCTTTTCCCTGATCTCTGAAATATTCCGATATTGCTAATCCCGTAAGTCCTACTCTTTGTCTTGCTCCCGGAGGTTCATTCATCTGCCCGAAAACCAGAGCTGTATTCTTTAATACACCTGATTCCGTCATTTCAAGATAAAGATCATTTCCCTCTCTTGTTCTTTCTCCTACACCTGCGAATACGGAATATCCGCCGTGATGCTTGGCAATATTGTGTATAAGTTCCTGTATAATAACTGTTTTTCCTACTCCCGCTCCGCCGAATAGCCCTGTCTTTCCGCCTTTTGTATAAGGTTCAAGCAGATCAATAACTTTAATCCCCGTTTCAAACATTTCCTTTTTTGTAGACAAATCCCTGAAATTCGGTGCCGGCCTGTGTATTGGATATTTTAATTCCGCATTAATGGGTCCTTTTCCGTCAATTGTATCTCCGGTAACATTTATTAATCTTCCGAGAACTTCAGGACCTACGGGAATTGAAATCGGCGCTCCCGTATCTATTGCTTCCATTCCTCTGACTAACCCGTCAGTTGAATCCATCGCCACAGTTCTTACTCTTGATTCTCCCAAATGCTGCTGAACCTCGGTAATTAGATTTTCTTCTTTACCATCCTGATTTTTCCGTTTAATCTGTATTGCATTATAGATCTCAGGTAAAGTACCTCCGCTGAAATCTATATCCAGTACCGGTCCTATGATTTGTATGATTTTACCCTTATTAACTGTATTATTTGACATTGGAAATTATGAGGTTAAAAATTTTATTTATATTTTACAAATATAATGAAAATGAAAATTAGTTCAAATGCATTAGTTCATAAAGTTTGTCAAGTTCATCAAGTTCGTCAAGTTCATCAAGTTCGTAAAGTTCATCAAGTTCGTAAAGTTCATCTAGTTCGTAAAGTTCATCAAGTTCGTAAAGTTCATCAAGTTCGTAAAGTATTTAATGTTTTTATTTTAAC
>CAZLOL010000169.1:0-8142 GCA_964561045.1 uncultured Ignavibacteriaceae bacterium
AAATGAAAATTTTAGTAGTAGACGACGAAAGAGACATTCAAACATTGTTTGAACAGCGTTTCAGAAAAGAAATCAGGGAAAAGATCGTTGAATTTGTTTTTAAATTTTCCGGCGAGGAAGCACTTGATTATCTCAGAGACCATGCTCATGATCAGGAAGCAATACTGATCTTATCCGACATAAATATGCCCGGAATGAGCGGTCTCGAATTGCTGAAACTCATTAAACAAAAATATCATATGCCCCCGCCGGTGGTCATGATGATTACGGCATACGGCGACGGGGAAAATTTCAGAATTGCCAAAGACCTTGGAGCAGATGATTTTTTAACCAAGCCGGTAGATTTCACACTTTTAAAAGAAAAACTTAAAATTTAAAAAATGGCAAAAATATTAGTAGCGGATGATGAGCCGGATCTGGAGATGCTCATCAAACAAAAATTCCGCCAGAAGATAAGAGAGAAAGAGTATGAATTTGTATTTGCAGTGAACGGTAATGACGCACTGGATAAAATTCAGCAGCACAGTGATATAGACATTCTGCTCAGTGATATCAATATGCCTGAGATGGACGGGCTGACTTTACTCGGCAAAATGAATGAATCGAATTCTCTCATAAAATCAGTGATAGTTTCAGCTTACGGTGATATGGATAATATCCGGACTGCCATGAACCGCGGAGCTTATGATTTCATTACAAAGCCGATTAATTTCGAGGATCTTTCTTTAACTATAGAAAAAACATTAAAATATGTTTTACAGATAAGAGATACTCTTAAAGCAATTAAAGAGAATAATATTCTTAAACTCTATGTTGATGAAACTGTAATCAATTTCATGAGCGGGCATGAATATGAAACTTCTTTAATGGTAAGCGAAAATATAGAAGCTACAGTGGCATTCATAGATATCTGCGGGTTCACGTCAATAAGTGAAAATGAAACACCGGAAAAAGTTGTTAATATGCTGAACAGTTATTTTGATGTTATCGTCAAAGAAATAATCGCACAGGGCGGCTATGTTGATAAATTCATCGGCGATGCAATCATGGCAGTCTTCAGAGGAGATTTTCACATAGACAGAGCTATTGATGCATGCCTTTCTGTAAGAACAAAGGTAAACGATATTCCGGTACATTCCGAAAATATTTCTTATAAGCCAAAGGTTGCAATCGGACTTAACAGCGGAGAAATGATCTCCGGAAATATAGGATCATCAAGTCTCCGCAGACTCGATTATACAGTCATAGGTGATACAGTTAATACAGCGCAGCGTCTGCAGTCTGTAGCTGTTCCGGATCAGATCCTGATAAGCAAAAGCGCATACGAAAAAGTAAAGGAATCTTTTAACTGCAGGAAAGTAGGTGAGGTGAGTCTGAAGAATAAAGCAAATCCGGTTAATATATATGAAGTGATCGGATAATATTTAAACGGAGATGATATGATCAGGATATAAATAATTTTTAAAAAAGTATTTATCAATCATTCTAAAGTACTTGTCTGCTTTTTTTCTAATTCTATGATTATTTATTGAAAAATCATTCATTTTATATTTGCATCTATATATATTTTAATAATTTTATCCTGTGAACTCTTTAAAAAATATTTAATCCTTTTCCGTTCAAGATAAATGTGCTGCTTAGTAACTTTAAACTTTGGTAAACTATAACTAATTTGTATACAATTATATTTAAATTAACTTTATAATTTATTAAGAGCTTATATTTGTTAATTTGATTTTATGTTTGTTATTTACAATAAGAAATGAGAAAAATAATTTTATCTCTTTTTATATTATTGAGCCTGATTCTCGGAACAGTTTACCTGATTAAACCGGGCGATACTGAATCTGAACGATTAAACGACCTTAAGTTAAAAATAAGTAAAAAAGTTAAGCCTACAACTGACCACACTAAGTTAGAATCACTCCAAAAGAATTTTTCTACACCTCAGGAAGTTACTCAAGCCTGCATCAACTGTCATACAGAAGCACACAAACAGGTTATGCAGTCAAATCACTGGAACTGGGAACGGGAAGAGTATATCAAAGGCCGCGGCATAGTATACATAGGCAAAAAGAATGCGATCAATAATTTTTGCATAGGTGTCGAAGGGAATGAAAAAAGCTGCGCCAAATGTCATATTGGATTCGGAATAACAGATAAAATGAACGGCTATACTGACTCCTCTAATATAGATTGTCTGATCTGTCATGATAATTCAGAAACATATGTAAAAGGTAACGAACTTGGAGGTGCACCTGCTCCTGGAATTGACCTCGGTAATATTGCAAGGAATGTCGGAAAACCTGAAAGATCCAATTGCGGAGTCTGTCATTTCTTCGGCGGTGGAGGAAACAATGTAAAGCACGGAGATCTTGAAAAATCTATGTTCAATACCACCAAGCAGGTTGATGTTCATATGGGAACTGACGGCGCTGATATGCAGTGCACTGATTGCCACATTACAGAAAGCCATAAAATGCTCGGAAAGATATATTCACTTTCATCCATGAACAGGAACAGATCAACCTGTGAACAATGTCACACTGAAACTCCTCATACTGAAGAGATCTTAAATGAACACACTGTGAAAGTAGCATGCCAGACCTGTCATATACCTGTTTATGCAAAAGTAAATTCTACAAAGACAGAATGGGACTGGTCTACATCAGGCAGACTTGATAATGGAAAACCTGTAGAAGAAGATGACGAATTGGGAAATCATACTTATCTTTCCATAAAGGGATCTTTCAAATGGGGAAAGAACCTGTCTCCAGAATATGTCTGGTTCAACGGCACCGCCGATCACTACCTCCTGGGAGACATAGTTTCTGATACTTCAATGCCTCTTGCACTAAATACGCTTAATGGTTCTTACAAAGAAAAGGATTCAAAAATTATCCCGGTTAAAATCCACAGAGCAGTACAACCATTTGACAAGGTTACAAAAATGCTGATACAACCGAAACTTTTTTCCGATAAAGAAGGTGAAGGCGCTTACTGGAAAGATTTCAACTGGGTCAGAGCTTCTGAGATCGGCATGAAAGATGTTAATCTGCCTTTCAGCGGAGATGTTTCATTTATTAAAACTGAGATGTACTGGCCGGTTAATCATATGGTTTCTTCTGCAGACAAATCTTTAATATGCATACAATGCCATACCAGAAATGACAGTAAATTAAAAGGACTGAGAGATTTTTACATGCCGGGAAGGGATTATAACCCTCTGGTAGAAAAAGGAGGTACCGGAATTATTATCATTTCTTTTATTGGAATTGCTGTACACAGTTTAATGCGAATCAGAACTTCCCGCAGAAAAAGAAAATAAAGATCATGAAAAAAAATGTCTACATTTATAAAGCGTTTGAAAGATTCTGGCACTGGATGCAGGCTCTGTTAATATTTTTTCTGGCGGCAACGGGATTTGAAATACACGGCTCTTTAAGTTTCTTTGGATATCAGAACGCTGTTGAATACCATAACATAGCATCCTACATATTCATAATACTTATATTGTTTGCAGTATTCTGGCATCTTACGACAGGAGAATGGAAGCAATATATTCCTACAAGCAGGAACATTAAAGCTGAAATAAATTATTATCTTACGGGTATTTTCAGGAATGCACCTCATCCGACAAAGAAAACTGTATTGAGCAAACTTAACCCGCTTCAGAAATTAGTTTACTTTGGTCTGAAGATCCTAGTGATCCCTGTAATGGTTGTTTCAGGTATTTTATATATGTTTTACAGGTATCCTCAGCAGAACAGCATAGTCGGAATAAAAGTAGAATCACTTGAGCCAATTGCCATTATACATACAGCCGGAGCATTTTTACTGATTGCATTTATAATTGTTCATCTCTATCTGATGACGACAGGAACCACTGTCACTTCCAATCTGAAAGCAATGCTGACGGGTTATGAAGAGCTGGATGATGAAAAAGATATTATTAATGAAAGCTCTCAGATTAAAAAATTATAGCAGCAAATTTTATTAAAGTTTAATATTAAATTTATTCCATATGAAGAAAAGCGAATATATGAATCCTTATCTGGCAGGATTTTTTCTCGGGCTTCTTCTGCTTGTTACAATTTTTATTACAGGCAGAGGGCTCGGAGCAAGCGGAGCTTTTAAAAGCGGAGTAATAGCAGCAGTCAGCTCTGTATTTCCTTCTCATGCAGCGGATACTCATTATTATGTTGAGTATTTTGAAGAGCATAAGGAAAATCCATTGAAGAATTGGCTGGTGTTTGAAGTAATAGGTGTTGTGATCGGGGCTTTTGCTTCAGGACTTATATCCAACAGAGTCGGACTGAAGCTTGAACATTCTCCCCGGATTAAATCAAACATCAGGATCATTGCTGCTCTTTTTGGAGGATTACTTTTCGGTCTTGGATCACAGCTCGGTCGCGGCTGTACTAGCGGAGCAGCACTGAGCGGTATGGCTGTTCTCTCTACGGGAGGTCTGATCACAATGCTTGCAATATTCGGCGGAGCTTATGCCTTCGCTTATTTTTTCAGAAAACTCTGGATATAAAGGAAAGGAAAATTTATTATGGCGCCATTAGTGCCTGACATTATTGGAAATGAGTTAAACCTGATCGTTGCACTGCTCATTGGAATTGCATTTGGTTTTATTCTTGAGCAGGCCGGATTTTCAACATCAAAAAAACTTGTCGGTCTCTTCTACGGATATGACTTCACCGTTCTTAGAGTATTTTTTACTGCAGGACTTACAGCGATGATTGGTATAATTGCTTTCGGGCATTTCGGATTTCTAGATATTAACCTCATCTATATAAATCCTACATATATATGGTCTGCTGTTACGGGAGGTCTTATAATGGGATTAGGATTTGTCATCGGCGGTTTCTGCCCAGGTACAAGCATCTGCGCTGCTGCTATAGGAAAAATTGATGCAATGATCTTCATTGCAGGTTCTCTGATTGGTGTATTTATTTTTGCCGAAGGTTACCCGCTATTCGAAGAGCATTATAAATCCGGCTTCTGGGGATATCCTCAGGTATTTGATTCGCTGGGAATGTCACAGGGATTATTTGCAGTACTATTGACAGTAGCTGCAGTGGCAACATTTATAATAACCACATTAATTGAAAAAAGAGTAAACGGAAAATCAAACCCTGAATTTGTTCCGGCACGTCTATATATTGGCATTGCAGCAGCAACTGTTCTTATAAGCTTCTCGGCATTCCTTATGCCGGAAAGGCAATCTGACATTATTAACAGAGCCTCAGAAGTGAAGGCTGTAAACTCTTATATTCCGTTGAAGATGACGGCAGACGAATTTGCGTTCAGAATAATTGACGAAGATAAAAAGATGGTGATAATTGATCTTCGGAATAAAGAACAGTACAGTCAGATGAACTTTCCAAATTCAATTAATTTAAGCACTGAAAATCTATTTGGCAAAGACGGAGCTAAAACATTTTCCGGAAAAAATACTGACTTTGTTATTATTGCTGATACGGAAGAAAATGAGTTAAAAGCGTCATTCATTGCTTCTGAGCTTGGATATGAGAAAGTATTTATTCTGTCAGAAGGTCTGAATGGATTCAAAGATAAGATTATTAATTTCCAAATGCCTGAAAAGATCATTACCAGACAGGAAGCAGATACTTACAGGTTCAGAGAAAAAGCAAGTAAACTGATACCTGAAATAATAAAAGCAAATAAAGAAAAAGGTACTCAGCAGAAAAAAGAATCGAAAAGAGTTTTGGGAGGATGCTGATATTAAGTATTTAGTATTATGTATTAAGTATTAAGTATTAAGTATTAAGTATTAAGTATTAAGTATTAAGTATTAAGTATCTTTTAACATTCAACTGTTACGAGTCAATTCCAAAATGACATAGCGCAAAATCATACTTTATGGGATCTGACGGATCGAACTGTTTCAGTTTTTTTGTAAGCTCAAGCGCGTACTTCATGTCACACGATCTTCTCTTTACTAATTTGAGTTTCCTGCTGATCCTGTAAATATGTGTATCAACAGGCATTATAAGTTTAGATGCGTTTACTTTATTCCAGATCCCTAAATCGATCTCATCTTTGCGTACCATCCATCTTAAATAAAGATTCAAACGCTTGCAGGTCGAACCGTTCTCTACAAGAGGTATCAGATATTTATAATTAGAATTATTTGCTGGTGTCTCATTCAGTTTTGTTGAAAATGAATTCAATCCTCTGAGAATATTTTCATCAGTGTCATCGTATTTACGAAGGAATAAATTCTGAAGACTGCCGAATTCCTTAACAGCATTACTTATATTTATCAATAAAAGCGACAGATCTTCTTCTGTATTAAATCTATAATAAAGGTCTTTCAGGTATTTTTTGTCTTTATGTTCAGAATAATTAGAAGTAAATTCGTGCACTCCGGAATTAATGTTCTTCAGGAATTTATTTACGAATAAATTAATCTGATCTACCTGACCATAAGAATAACAGGAAGTGATCAGACCGATGATCTCTATGTCTCTTTCATCACTGAAATCGTGAAGTTTCCATACGGGATCCTTTGAAGAATGTTTGTTTCGGTATTTTACATAAAGATTATTCAGCAGATCTTTTAATTCTTTTTTATTCAATTAACAATTCTAATTTTTTTTTATATGGAAAAGATCTTTATAATCGGCGACGATGAATCACTTATATCAGAGTTATCCGAACTGCTAAAGGCAAATTATGACATTGCAGATGAGCTCTCTGAAGATGTTGAGTTTGTATTCGAACTTACTAATTTCAACAGCGAAGTTAAATTTAATATTTTGAATTTCATAGATGAAAAAAATTCAAAAGCAATTGTCATTTCTTCCTCGCTCTGCATTACTGCTCTCGAACAATCCGTAAATTCAAAATACCCCGAAAGGATCACAGGCATAGCATTATATCCGACATTTTCTGAAGCAAAAGGCATTGAAATTACAAAAACTAATTTCACATCTGAAAGGAATTTTGAAAAAGTAAAAGCAATGTTTGAAGGTCTCGAAAAAGAAGTTCATTCTGTTGCCGACAGACCTGGCATGATCTCAATGAGGATCATAACAATGATTATAAATGAGGCGTATCTTGTTCTTCAGGAAGGAACGTCCAATAAGGATGATATAGATACGGCAATGAAACTTGGTACGAATTATCCTTATGGACCAATAGAATGGTCAGAAAAGATCGGCATTGAGCTGGTTTATAATATTCTTAAGTCTATGTTTGATACTTACGGTGACGACAGGTACAGGATCACTCCGCTTTTGAAAGAGAAATATCTTGAGGCAATTAGAAGTCAGTAGTTAGTAGTTTGTAGTTAGCAGAAAATCTTATCTGAATGTAAATCCGGTAACAACGAGCTTAACAGTAAGATATATTGTAAAGATAGTCGCAAGTATTATGATAAATATGACAAACTTTGCAAGAAAACTGTCAAATCTTTTTGGTTTCTCTAACTCCATATTTTTTAAATTTAAAATTACGGCAATATATTTTAATTAAATATTTCTTGCAAGTAGTAAAACCAAGACTCACTGATTTCAATAATTAACTGTTAACTATTAATCATTAACTATTTCAGCCCTTCCACTTCTCCCCACAGTCCTCTCTTATTCTCCCTTGCATCTCTTTCAAGTCTTTTAAATTCATCAATCTTTGATATCTGTTTAGAGTAAAAGACATTTGCATAACCGTCTTCCAGTATTTTCGCATTTACAAATGTTCCGTCTTCCATATAGATATACCTGAGAGAGCGGCCATATTTGTCTTTGTCATCATAACCAGGATCTCTTACCATTGTAACTTTCTTTCCTTCAACAAGTTTTCTTACATACTCAGATGAAGCATCACCGAGTTTCTTTATAGTTTCTTTATCCCTGCCGGATTGGCTAGACTGCCTGTCAAGCTTATCCGAATCAAATTTCTCAGGAGTGTCTATTCCAAGCAGCCTTACTTTTTCACCGTTTGACATTTTAAAAGTATCCCCGTCTATGACCTTTGTGACTATAAGGTATTCATTATTCTTAACCTGCTTCTCTGATTCAATTTTCTCTTTCTTGACAGTCTCCAGTTTCGGCAGCACATAAAAATAACCTGCAATGCTTACTATAGCAATCAGTATCAGAAATTTTACCG
>CAZLOL010000170.1:0-8141 GCA_964561045.1 uncultured Ignavibacteriaceae bacterium
ATCAATCCTGCAAGCGATTTCAAAACTGGTGAAGAAATTTATGTAACACTTACGAAAGGAATTCTGTCAAAGTCAGGAGATTCACTTTCAACAAACCAATTCAAGTTTATTGCCGATGTAACGCAAGGAGACAGCACATTTGGAGAAACTAATTTATCATTTGTACAGCCGCTTTCAGCTGCCGGTGATATAGATAATGATGGAGACATAGATATTGTTACACATTACTCAAGCCCTTTCCCGGGCATGTTTAAAATTTATAAAAATGACGGGGGGGGAAATTTTTATGAATTCTCCGGTTTTATTTTGGGAGCAGGATATGCTTTTATTTATATGAGTCTGACATTAGAAGATGCAGACAGCGACGGTGATCTGGATGTGTTTGTAACAACTCAAGGACTGGCAGCAACTATGTATGTTGTTAAAAACGACGGCACGGGAACATTTCCTATTTCCGGATATTCATATTCACTTGTTACTGGTGCGCCGATAGATAAATTATTTTTCGCTGATTTTGATAATGACGGAGACCAGGATATTATTATGAATATTTATGGTCTTGCAATTTTATCAAATGACGGAAGCGGTAATTTTGACCAGGGATATGAATTATCTTATGCCGGTTCAGAGTTGGTTGCAGCAGGTGATTTCAATACAAAAGATGGAACAATAGACATTGTAACTTTCGGAAATTATCCAGATGGATATAGAAAAGTCCGCGCATTAAAAAACAATGGGGATTACACATTTACACAAGTTAAGACTCTTGATTCAATTTCAACAAGTTCAATAAAATATACAGGTATTATTGAAGATTATAATAAAGATCGTCAACTTGATGTCTTAACTACACAGATTCCTTCCTCTTCTCTAAGCATTACAAAATTTTATAGAAGCTTATCAGGAGTTTTATTTACTAATACTCAAACCTTAACAGACAATAAATTAAATGGGATGGGTGATTTTGATAACGATAAAGATATGGATTTTATTTTCACAAACTCATCCAATCAAATGTCATTATATAAAAATAAATTAACAACAACCAACCCGGCAGTATTCTCAAATCAGTTTGGAGTTTCAGGCGGGAAATATTATTCAGGAGATTTTGATAATGACGGTGATTTAGATATTCTTTCCGGAAGTAAATTATTTTTAAATGGATATGCTGCACCTCCGGTTATTACTAAAGTCGACAGTGTCAGTCCTCATCAGAATGCAATCGCAGTAAACAAGTCTTCCGATATTTTGATTCACTTCTCAGCTGACATGGATTTTTCTACAATAAATACTTCGAATATAAAAGTCCATGGCTCGCAAACAGGTAATAAGAACTGTGCAGTTTCTTATGATGCACCAACAAAGAAAGCTACAATTAATCCGAATAATGATTTTAAAACAGGAGAAAGAATTTCAGTTACATTAAACTCATTGATAAAGAGTTCTTTAGGTGACTCTCTGAAACCATTTACATATGAATTCACAACTGAAGCAACACAAGGTATTGGATATTTTTCAGAAAATATCTTACTGCAGGATACTACTATTGTTTCAATTGTTACAGGAGATATTGATGGTGATAATGATTTAGATTTTATAGCAAACATGCTTTTCATACCTTCACCGGGTACAAATATTAAAGTAATTTCTGTTTACAAAAGAAATATTACAGGAGATTATACAAAAACAGAAGATATATTATTTACAAATCCAAACCCGGAAAATTCTCCGATCTGGATCGATCTTAAAGATATAGATAATGATGGTGATCTTGATGCATTTTTTGCAACGGATGGAATAGGTTTGGGTTTGTTTGAAGTTTTTAATGATGGAAACGGTTCATTTAGTAATATGCAATTAATAGTTTATGAAACAAACTTCCTTCCATTTTCAGATATTGTATTTGCTGATTTTGACATTGATGGCGATTTGGATATTTTAAGTTTGAATACTGGTGGATATGATGTTTATCTTTATGCAAATAACGGAAGCGGTCAGTTCAGTTTAGTTGATTTAAATTTCTTTACTTACGATCCATCTGGTGTGATCTGTGATTATGACAATGACGGTGACATAGATGTATTAAATGGTCCAAATGTTTTTGTAAATAACGGAGACTTACTTTTTACTAAACTAACCGATACACTTCCCGCAGGATTCAGCGGAGTTGTTAAAGACTTCGATGGTGATAACGATTTGGATATTATATGTTCACAGTCTTCACAAATATTTCTCTATAAAAATAACGGACACGGAATTTTTTCCGATTCGTCTTTAATAAATTCAGGAAATTATTCTGTATCAAATATTTCCGAAGACTTCAATGCTGACGGAAGTATTGATCTGCTGTTGAAAAATAATTCAACGAATGAATATGAAATATTTAAAAACAATGGTACAGGAAGTTTTACTTTCTTAGCATCATTGGATAGTTTAGAATTCATTCCGGCTATTTCCGGCGATATTGACTCGGATGGAGACATTGATATTCTTGGAAAGAAACAAAATCACTTTTATTCTTTATTGAACTTCCCGAATTCCCCTGCAGCGCAGGCATCTGCAGCGCCGCCGGTTGGCAATTCTTCAACATCATTTGGAGCAACAAATCTTACTTTTACAGGTAATGTTTCAACATCGGCTCCTCTAACAGTTTCATATTTTAGTATGCCTCCTGCACCGGGTGATTTGCCTCCGAATGTCTTCAGTGTCGGAAATTATTTCTGGAGTGTAGACAATTCCAACGGAGTAATTTTTTCAAACGGTCAAATGAGTATTCCTTTAACACTGCTCAACGGAGCTGATCCTAATACTTTAACATGGCTGAAGAGAAGCAATCCGGGAGACAACTGGACAAATATTGGAGGAAGTGTTGCAGGAGGTAATTTTGTCAGTGCAGTTGTATTTAACTCATTTTCTGAATTCGTCATCGCCACAACAGTTAACATTCAAAATACAACATTCAATATTTCCGCTGCTATAGAAGGATTCCTTAATAGTTCAACAAATCGTCTGAATATTAAAGATACATTGAGAGCCTATTTGAGAAATACTACTACTCCTTATACTTTAGTTGATTCTTCAAAAGCAATTATAGATTCAGTATCATTTACAGGAAGCTTTGTATTTGAAAATGTACCTTCCGGAACTTACTACATTATATTGAAGCACAGAAATGGACTAGAGACATGGAGTAAGTCAGGCGGAGAAACTTTCACACAAGGCAGTACTCTAAGCTATGACTTTACATCTTCAGCTTCCCAAGCTTATGGAAATAATCTTAAACTCAAAGGAACCAAGTATTGTATTTTCAGCGGTGATGTAAATCATGATGAGATTATTGAATTAGAGGATCTGATCTTAACATATAACGATGCCAGTTCCTTTGCATCAGGATATTTAATCACAGATTTGAACGGTGATAATTTAGTTGATCTATCAGATATAACAATTGTATATAACAATGGAGTAAATTTTATACAGGTAATAAGACCATAAAAATATTTTCACCTCTTTCCAAAGCCCCGTCCAGGGGCTTGGTAATGAGGTTGATCTAATTAATTTAAATAAGCTCATGAAAAAGTATTATCTCTACATATTAGCAGATAAAAAAAACGGTTCTCTTCACATTGATATTACCGATGATTTGAAAAGAAGTGTGTGTGAATTTAAAATGTGTGAAAATGTACTTTTCAAGAGTAAGGATAAATATTCCCTGGTTTATTATGAAGAAGCCGGAAATATTATAAATGCTATCAAGATGAAGAAAAAGCTTGAGAAATGGGACAGATATTGGAAGGAGACATTAATCGAAAAATGCAATCCTCTTTGGGAGGATTTATTATTAGTTTTGGATAGCCGGTCAGTTAAAGCCGGATTTATAAAGAAAAGACAAAGCGAGTTAAAAGTTACTCAGCTTTTATAAATGTATGAATTTGGAAATAGAAAATTTCATACTTTAGTAAAAGCATTTTGTGTGTTTTTAAAAATATTTTTGTAAGAAACCAGGAAAAGTTTTTTTGAATAGCATGCAGAAAAAAGTATTATTGTTTCAGAAAGATCAGGATACTCATTATTTGAGTTTTTTTATTAAAGATGTGATACCATAAATAAATTATCTGATTTAAAATCTTAGCCGGTAGGGCACTTTAAAAAGTCCATTTAATTTTACTTCTTATTAGTTATTAATCAAGAATTGTTATCACAGATTTTACAGATAATATTTCTCAACAATTACTTTGCTGATTAGACAGATTATTACACTTCCTATGAAATGATACTTATGCTTTCTTTGTCTAATGCAGACCAATGCAGGCTGATGTTTAAAACTCCTATGGTACAATCTTAACAATAAAGTTTGTTGAATTATTATAAGAAATTATTACATCATTAAGATCAGTGATATAATCACCATTCACGTCTGTATTGGCATAACCCTCAGTAAAATTTACGACATTATTTTGAATTAAAATGACATCTGTTAAGTCTATAATTCCTTCCTGATTTATATCACCTCCGAATATTGCATACCGTTCAGGTAAAGTATCAACCTGCTTAAGATTACTTCCATATGCTTTATTTATCTGATCAGTAAAATCATAATTCATTACAGAGTACTGAACAAATAATTCACCCCCGTCTTTACTCCAGGTTGCAATGGAATTTCTGTGCCTGATCTCAATATAATATGTGCCTGATGGTGCGTCCGGGAAAATAAATGTTCCTGTAAACGATACAGAATCAATTACTGAAACCGCAGAATCTATTGCAGTAAACGGTGTAACATTCGAATGCAGATATGCTTTAACCGTATCCCGCAAACTTAAATTTTTAGTTTCTGCATTATATAATCCTTCCGGTATAAGTTTTATACTGATTACTGAAGGCATGAATCCGTTGCAGCTGCCGGCAACAGGCTGAAATCCTGCCGAATCAGTTTCACTGTCAGTGCTGTCAGTTAAAAACGGAATGTAACTTACACCGGCATATACTGCTGTATCAACCTGCACTGCCGTCCCCCACCAGTTGCATCCGAAATCATTGACTAATAAATTATTATTTACAAGTTCAACGCCTTTTATATTTCCGGAAATATAATTGGCATGGGCAGTTATATTGTTTACTGACATTGAATCACATTCAACATAAAAACCGCAGCCGTTATTTTTTATAAAATTATTTTCAAATATTCCGAATACTGCAGAGTTATCCATTCCCTGCCTTTTTATTGTCTGAACTATTCCTCTGCTTCCTGTCCTGTTCTGACCGTCAATATAATTGCCGTTAATAATGGGGATACAGTTTTCACTCTGTCCGGTATTTATTATTCCTTCATCAACATTTAGAATAATATTATCCCTGATAACTGCAGACTTATAAGGCGAATAAATCACTACTCCTTTGCCTTCAGCATTACTGTTTGAGATAGTATTATTCCTGATTGTATCTGCAATTCCCGTTCCATCACCATTAAGAACAGTTTGAATTCCGGTTCCGGATAGTGTTATTACATTATTATAATATAAAGAACCTGATGACCTTACTGACGAAACAGCAACAGATGAATTACTTATCACGTTGTTTATTACAAGACCTGAACCTCCTGTATTTGAAATCGCAGTGGAAAATATGTTTCCCAGTATATTGTCTGCAATATTATGAGAAAATTTAAAAGTGCCGCCCGTTATAGCAGATATACCTTTTAGAAATATATTTTTTACAAGCACACTATCCACAAACAAATTGTTGATTATTCCTGTATTACTATCAGTTATAATTCCGTTCCGTGCATCTATATCAGCGCCGTTTCTCAATACACCGCTGCTGAGCATTGGATTGTCTCCGTCTATTGTTAAATTCTTAATGCTTACATTATCTGACTTTATCAGAATAATATTACTGGCATCCGGACACAGCGCTTCATATCCTCCTCCGGAAGGATCCGGATTTGATATTCGCGGATATAATATGGTCAGATCATTTCCTGCACCAGTAATTGCAAGAGGTTTACTGATAGTATCATTCAATATATATGTTCCGGCATCCACATAAATTGTGTCATTCGGATTTGCCATAGAGACTGCATGTCCTATAGTGGCAAATGGAGCAGATGGAGTTCCGGGATTCTGATCATTTCCTTCTGCACTTGTAAAGACCCTTATTGTTGTAGTGTTATCATTTACATATAGTCTTGTCTGATAACCGTTGCATGAACTGTCAACCGGCTGAAATCCACGAGTATATTCTTCCTTATCAGTTCCGTTTGTAAGGAACGGGAAGAAATTGACCGAGTTGGAAAGTTTCGATGCAATATAGATCACATCAGAAGTGCCATACCAGTTGCATGATGCGCTTACAATTCCGTTTGCAAGATTTGTAATATTATCATTTGTATTTTCAAGAAATGAATTGTTGTTTACGGTAATATTTGTTCCCGCCGGATTATCATTACTTTTCACAACCATTCCTGAAAAATTATTTGTAAAATAATTTTCATTTATATTTGCAGCTGATCCGGAAGCTGCAGTATTAACCAATATGCCTGCGCCTGCAGTGAGTGAGCTCTCATCATGTTTGATTATCCCGTTAAAAACATTCTTGCTTATACTAAGATTATACATACTGTCAATGATGATGCCGTAATCATAAATAAAATTCAGATCATTATTATTTACTGATCCACTTACATTCTTCAACTTCAAACCGCTTGAATAACAGTTTCTCCAGATATTATTGCTTATCTGAACATTTGTCCCTGTCTCTCCGTTGTAATTGCCGTTTATTGTTACTGCTGATTCAGAACTGGAATCAATATCCTTAAAATTATTATCTGTTAAATATAAGCTGTCAGGTTTTTGGAAATTCAAACCCATACTTCCATCCAGAAAATTCTTTTCAAAAATAATATCCGTTCCCGGAATTCCTGCATTAAATGAATATCCGGAGTCTGTAACAAACCTGAATCCTTTAATTATTATTTTTTCCGGAACTGAAGCAGTAAATGAATTAGCTCCGGTCATAACACTCTCCGGAATCCTCACACCGCTGTTAGGACTTATATTCGCATTGGATCCGATTATAAATATTCTTTTATTAATGTTAACACTTTCAGGATAATTTCCTGCATCCACATATATAGTATCTCCCGGATCCGCAATTGTCAAAGCATGAGAGATCGAACTGAAAGGAGCTGATGATGTACCTGAGTTCACATCGTTACCTGCATTGGATGTATATGTATCGCCATTGGTCGTTGAGTCATTGACATAATATGCTGTTAACTGTCCGTTACAGCTTTCGGGAATTTCCTGATATCCGGAAGTGACGGTGTCATTATCATTTCCATTTGTAATCCATGGCAGATAAGGACATAAAGAGATCTCAATTCCGAACAATTGTTTGTTCATCCCGGGATCTGTACCGCCAAACAAATCAGGAACTGTCGATGAATATTCCGGGTATTCGTCATTAATTCCCTGTGAAGAAGGAATCACGGCACCATACCAGTTGCAGCTGAAAGTAAGCCCGCTGTGATCACCTGCAGGAATAAGATTATTGTTGTGCTGAAAGTTTACCTGTGAATACCAGTTACCGGAAATACTGTTATTATTTACATGAACATCAGCTGTAATTAAACCTTCTCCCTGATCAAAATTGAAAAGCACGCCATTTGTATAATTGTTTCGGATGAAATTATTGTGAACCTCAGCTCCGCTTACATTCCTTTCAAATTGCAGACCTGTATAATTATCTTCAATGATACAGTCTTTGAGAGAAAAATTCTGTGAATTATTTATGTAAATCCCTTTTCTATTTCCTGTGACTTTTACGTTCTTAATTCTTATATCTTTTGTTCCTTCAGCTAAACGAACTCCCATATCCTTCGTACAATTTTGCCATGATGATAAATCCGCTCCATAGTCCCGTGTAATTGTCAGATCTTTTATCAATATACTGTCGGATGAAATAAGTACAGTAGCTTCATTGCCGGAATATAATCCTTTTAAAATAGTTTGGTCAAAAGCGCCTGATATAAACAGTGATTTATTTATATCAACATCTTCGTTGTAAGTTCCTGCATCAATAATAATTGTATCGCCCGCCACCGCCATGGATAATGCATGTGACAAAGTCGCAAACGGAGC
>CAZLOL010000171.1:0-8111 GCA_964561045.1 uncultured Ignavibacteriaceae bacterium
GAATTGGAGAAGTACATGAAGGTGCAGCAACAATGGACTGGATGGAGCAGGAAAAAGAAAGAGGAATTACTATAACCTCAGCAGCTACCACTTGTTCTTGGAATGATCACAGAATAAATATCATAGACACACCGGGGCACGTTGATTTTACGGCAGAAGTAGAAAGATCATTAAGAGTTTTAGACGGTGCAGTTGCTCTTTTTTGTTCTGTAGGCGGTGTAGAGCCGCAGTCTGAAACAGTATGGAGACAGGCTGACAAATATAAAGTGCCGAGAATTGCATTTGTAAACAAGATGGACAGGACCGGAGCAGATTTTTTTCATGCTATAGATATGATGAAAGACAGGCTGAAAGCAAATGCGGTACCTATTCATCTTCCTATCGGACAGGGAACATTATTTACAGGGATCATTGATCTTATAACAATGAAAGCCAGAATGTTCAATGATGAAACACTTGGAGCTACTTTTGAAGATGTAGAAATTCCGGTTTCCTTAATGGAACAGGCAACTGAATACAGACACAAATTACTGGAAGCAGTAGCGGATGTTGATGATTCTTTACTTGTAAAATTTCTGGACGGAAAAGAGATAAGCGAAAAAGAAATTCTGGATGTGCTTAGAAAAGCTACACTTGATGTTAAGATCATTCCTGTTTTATGCGGTTCTTCTTTCAAAAACAAAGGTGTTCAGAATTTACTTGATAAAGTAATTGATCTTCTTCCTTCTCCTTTGGATGTTGGAGATGTTGAAGGGCATCATTACCACACAGATGATCATGTTACGAGAAAAGTATCTGATGATGAAAAATTTACGGCACTTGCTTTTAAGATAATGACAGATCCGTTTGTAGGAAAGCTTACATTCTTCAGGGTATATGCGGGAAAAGCTATAGCAGGAAGTTATGTTTACAATTCCATTTCGGGTAAAAAGGAAAGATTCAGCAGGTTGCTTCAGATGCATGCTAACAGCAGGGAAGATCTCAAAGAAGTTTACTGCGGTGACATTGCAGCAGCAGTCGGACTGAAAAATACCAGAACAGGAGATACACTTTGTGATGAAAGTGATCCTATAGTACTTGAAAAGATAACATTTCCGGAACCCGTTATTGCTATTGCAATTGAGCCGAAAACAAAGGCAGATCAGGATAAGCTCGGAGAATCTCTTGCAAAATTATCAGATGAGGATCCTACATTCAGGGTAAAGACAGATGAAGAAACAGGTCAGACTTTAATTTCAGGAATGGGTGAGCTTCATCTTGACATTATTGTTGACAGATTAAAGAGAGAATTTAAGGTTGATGCAAATGTTGGTAATCCTCAGGTTGCTTATAAAGAAACGATCAAGAAGAAAGTTGTTCAGGAAGGAAAGTTTATAAGACAATCCGGCGGAAAAGGTCAGTTTGGGCATGTATGGATTGAAATTGAGCCGAATGAAAAAGGTAAAGGGTATATATTCGAAAACGGAATAGTCGGCGGATCAATACCTAAGGAATATATTAATCCTGTTTCACAGGGAATTGAAGAAGCGATGAAGAACGGAGTTTTAGCCGGATATCCTGTGGAAGATATTAAAGTAAAATTATTTGACGGATCATTTCACGATGTTGATTCATCGGAAATGGCATTTAAGATAGCAGGTTCTATGGCATTCAAGGAAGGCGCCAGAAAAGCAAATCCTGTTTTGCTTGAGCCGATCATGGAAGTAGAAGTAGTGACTCCCGAAGAATACATGGGTGATGTAATGGGTGATCTCAGTTCCAGAAGAGGAAGAATAGAGGGCATGTCACAGAGAAGCGATGCACAGGTTATCAAGGCATTGGTTCCGTTGTCAGAGATGTTCGGATATGCAACGACAATGAGATCCATGACCCAGGGAAGGGCAATATATACGATGCAGTTCTCGCATTATGATGAGACTCCGAAGAGTGTATCGGAACAGATAATTGAAAAGATAAAAGGCAAAGAGAAAGTAGCTTAAAAGATTTCAGTTCTTTAAAATATAGTTGGGTCAGTTCTGCAAATGCAGAATTAAACTCGTAGATCAGACACATTAAGTCGCTCTATAAAAAGAATTCTTATAACAGATTTTAAAATACTATAAGAAGGAATTTCCATCCCGGGTCAGTAGCTCAGATGGTTAGAGCGCGTGCCTTATAAGCACGAGGTGGGAGGTTCAATTCCTCCCTGACCCACTGATTTTTAATGTTCAATGTTCAATTTTCAATGTTCAATTTGAATTGAAAGCAAAAATATAATTACATCAACCACTTAAAAAAAATTAATTAATAAAATAAATAGCTTTAAGGAGAAATAAGAAATGGCTAAAGAGAAATATAGTGCTAGTAAACCACACGTAAACATTGGTACAATTGGTCATGTGGATCACGGAAAGACAACACTGACTGCAGCAATTACAATGGCTTTGGGAAAAAAAGGATATTCAAAAGTGAGAGCATTCGATTCGATCGATAAGGCTCCTGAAGAGAGAGCAAGAGGAATCACGATTGCAACTGCTCACGTAGAATATGAAACAGCAAACAGACACTATGCTCACGTAGACTGTCCGGGTCACGCTGATTATATCAAGAATATGATCACGGGTGCAGCTCAGATGGACGGTGCAATACTTGTTGTAGCCGCAACTGACGGTGCCATGCCTCAGACCAAAGAGCATATTTTGCTTGCAAGACAGGTAGGTGTTCCGGCTTTAGTAATATTCTTAAATAAAGTTGATATTATTTATCAGCAGGAAAAAACTCCTGAAGATGCAGAGCTTTTACTTGAAGTTGTAGAATCAGAATTAAGAGACATATTGAACGGATATGATTATCCGGGAGATGATATTCCGTTTATAAGAGGAAGTGCATTGAAAGCTATGGAAGCAGGACTAGATCCGGCATCAACAGTTGACGATGAAAGACTTAAACCTATCTATGATCTGATGGATGCAGTTGATTCATATATTCCTCAGCCAAAGAGAGATATTGACAAGACATTCTTAATGCCGGTAGAAGACGTGTTTTCTATTACCGGAAGAGGAACTGTAGCTACAGGAAGAATAGAAAGAGGCAAAGTAAAAGTCGGCGAGGAAGTTGAGCTTATAGGACTTGGCGCAAAGAAAAAAACCGTTGTAACAGGCGCTGAAATGTTTAACAAAGAACTGGAAGAAGCAGTAGCAGGGTTCAACTGCGGATTGCTTTTAAGAGGTGTTGATAAAAATGAGATAGAAAGAGGAATGGTTCTTGCTAAATCAGGATCAATAACCCCGCATAAGAAATTTGAAGCCCAGGTTTATATTCTTGCCAAAGAAGAAGGCGGAAGACATACACCATTCAGTACAAATTACAGACCGCAGTTTTATTTCAGAACAACTGACGTAACAGGTGTTGTACATTTACCTGAATCAATTCAGATGGTTATGCCCGGAGACAATGTTGAAAAGCTTTTGATTGAACTGATCACACCGATCGCAATGGAAGAAGGATTGAAATTTGCTATCAGAGAAGGCGGAAGAACAGTTGGAGCAGGTGTCGTAACAAAAATCGTAGATTAATTTTAAGAACAAAAAAAATAATTCAAGTTGGCATCACAAAAAATAAGAATCAAACTAAAGTCTTACGACCATTCTTTGCTTGACAAATGGACTGAAAGAATAATCAAGACGATCAAATCGACAGGAGCGATTGTAAGCGGTCCGATCCCGTTACCTACTAAGAAAAACGTGTATACGGTGCTCAGGTCTCCTCACGTTGATAAAAAATCACGCGAGCAGTTTGAGACAAGGGCGCATAAAAGATTAATAGACATTTTGAATTCATCAAATAAGACTATTGATGCATTAACTAAATTAGATCCTCCCGGCGGAGTGGATATAGAAATTAAAGTTTAATTATAAAAATCATGATAGGTATTTTAGGAAAAAAAATAGGCATGACCACTATTTTTCAAAATGACGGTAATGCTGTTCCCTGCACAGTAATTGAGGCAGGACCCTGCTATATTACGCAGATCAGGACTATTGAAAAAGACGGTTATGAAGCTTTACAGCTTGGCTTTGAGGAAAAGAAAGAAAAGAATACAACCAAACCTCTGATCGGCAAATTCAAAAAAATCAAAACTCCCGTACTAAGACATCTGAAAGAAATAAGAGATTTTCCGAAAGGTGAATTGAAGGAAGGTGATACGATAAAAGTTGATTTATTCAATGAAGGCGATACCGTAAAAGTTACCGGAATCTCAAAAGGAAAAGGATTTCAGGGAGTTGTAAAAAGACACGGATTTGGCGGAGGTCAGAGAACTCACGGACAGAGCGACAGGGAAAGAGCACCCGGATCCATCGGCGGAAGTTCATATCCTTCAAGAGTATTCAAAGGTCAGAGAATGGCAGGCAGGATGGGAAATGATACAATCACGGTAAGAAATCTTAAAGTAATAAAAATATTCAGCGACTCTAATTTAATTTTAATAAAAGGCGCAATTCCGGGAGCAAAAACCGGCTTAGTAGAAATCTATAAAAACTAATAATGGAATTAAAAATATATAAACTAGACGGTTCTGAGTCAGGTCAGACAATAAGTTTGCCGAAAGAAGTTTTTGAAATCGAACCAAATCAGCATCTGATCTATCAGTCCGTAAGAACTTATCTTTCCAATCAAAGACAGGGAACACATAAGACAAAAGGCAGAAGCGAAGTAAGAGGCGGAGGTAAAAAACCGTTCAGGCAAAAAGGAACAGGAAGAGCCAGACAGGGAACAAGCAGATCGCCAATAATGGTCGGCGGAGGAAACATTTTCGGACCTATACCTCATACATACAAGCTTACACTTCCAAAGAAGTCAGCCAGGTTAGCCAGGAAAAGCGCTTTAAGCATGAAAGCCAGGGAAAATGAAATAATGATAATTGAGGATTTTACATTTGATTCACCTAAGACAAAGGATCTGTATAATATACTAAAATCCCTGAAGATAGATGATAAGAAGACGTTGCTTTTAGTTTCCGAAAAAAATGATAATGTATATAAATCAGGAAGAAATCTTGAAAAGGTGAATGTGTTGATCTCGGATAAAGCTGCAACATATGATCTTCTCAACAATAAATTAATACTGCTGCAAAAATCAGCTGTCGACACTTTGTGTAAAAGTTTAATTAATTAAAAAAGTTTTAATTTTTATGAAAACAATTTTAGTAAGACCGTTAATAACCGAAAAAAATACTTCTGTCCAGGAGACTCTGAATCAGTATGCTTTTGAAGTAGGAATTGACAGTAATAAGATCGAGATAGCCAATGCCGTTGAGAAAAAATTCAATGTCAGAGTTACTAAAGTAAGAACTATAGTTGCAAAAGGAAAGAAAAAATCCCAGATGACAAAAAAGGGAAGATTCGAAGGATACAGATCTGACAGAAAGAAAGCCATTGTTTCACTTCATAAGGAAGATAAGATTGACTTCCTGGGTAATGTGGAATAATCAGAGTAATTCAGCCATAATATTATAAAATTTACTGAAGCTCGATGATAATATCATCGGGCTTTTAACAATTAAAGGGGTTCTTAATGAAAAGACCATTCTAACTGTTAGATTTGTCCTGAAAAGATTGAAAAATAAATTTGAAATATTCGTAGATACCGACATACTTTGGGAACACTTGTCCTTAAAAAGAAATAACAATAGTTCGGTTTTACAAAAGGCAATCGATATATTTGACGGTTGCTACACATCAGTAATAAATGCTTCTGAAATATTTTCTGAATGTCCGGATGAAAAAATGCTCATTAAAGCAAAAAATTCATTTGAAAATATAGGAATTTTAGGAATTCCCTTCAGATATTCTGTGAAGATAGGAGAATTAATGAAAGAGATTAAAAAAAAAACACCGGAAATTCTTTAAGGGATTCAATAGTTCTTGCTATGTGTCTGGAAACAAAATTGCCGTTGTTTACGTCAGATGAAATCAGATACAAGGACTTGTCAGAAATGTTTAAAGTGAAAATTATAAACAGCAAAATCATCAAAAATAACAGCTCCCCAGAAATAATATTGAAAAAAGCAAAAATTTTATAAAATGAAATTAGGAAAACAGTACACAAGCAGAGAAAATCAGTCAACTGATATTTATTTAAAGGAAATCAGTAAGACAACTCCTCTGACAGTTTTACAGGAAATAGACTGCGCAAAAAGAATAAGAAAAGGTGATAAGAAAGCGCTGGATCTGCTTGTTAAAGCAAATTTAAGATTTGTTGTAAGCGTAGCAAAGCAATATCAGAATCAGGGACTTTCATTGAATGATCTTATAAATGAAGGAAATCTTGGACTGATAAAAGCAGCAAAGAAATTTGATGAAACACGGGGATTTAAATTTATTTCTTATGCTGTATGGTGGATAAGACAGTCAATTCTTCAGGCATTGGCAGAGCAATCAAGAGTAGTAAGGCTTCCTCTAAATATTGTTCAGCAGAAAAGCAAGATAGCGAAGACCATCAGTGAACTGGAACAAAAGAATGAAAGAGTTCCGAATGTTCTGGAAATTGCCGAGAAACTTGATATGAGTGTATATGAAGTTCAGGAAACTCTTAAGAATTCCGGCGGACACGTTTCAATGGATGCTCCGAGCATACACGGAGAAGATACCAAGCTGATAGATATAATGCCTGACAAACAGGAGAAGATGCCTGACATGGAATTGCTTAAAGATTCATTAAGGATTGAAATTGACAGAGCTCTTGATACATTATCTCAGAGAGAGAAAGAGGTCGTGAAATTGTATTACGGACTGGAAAAAGAAAATCCTCTTACACTGGAAGAGATTGGTGATAAATACAAGCTTACACGCGAAAGAGTCCGTCAGATCAAGGAAAAAGCAATTAGAAGATTAAGACAGGCTTCAAGAAGCAAAGCACTTAAAGCTTATCTTGGTCAGTAAATAGTTTTTTAGATCTTTGATTTTGGATTAACATTGTTAAACCATACTATATTAAGTTATAGAATGGTTTTTAAATTATTAGTGGAACATATCTTTAATATTGCATCGGGGTTTATTTCATGCTGTCCATCAAAATAAATTTCACTAACATTGATTCCATTTGTTCTCAGCAATTCAAGATTATCTTTTAATCTTTCAGGAGTAATGATCCTGTCATTTCTTCCTTGTAAATAAAACAGTTCGGACCGTGTTAACTTTTCCTTCAGCGCTGCAAAGTCAGCATCCTTCGGAAAATCAGATGAACATAATATCAGTTTATCAATATGAATTCTGCTCTTAATAAACCACCTCACAGCTGTATGCACACCCTGAGAAAAACCTAGCAGGTTTATTTTAGAAGATGTTATATCATAAGATTCATTTATTTCTGTAAAGACTTTTTCCAGATAATTCATATAGTCTTCAATTTCATTATCTCTGTCTTCTTTGGTCATCCATGATGCAGCGGGAATACTCTTTGAATAAAATTTTGAAAGACCTTCAGGAGCGACTATCATGGAATCAGGACGGGACAGAAATTCAAATTCATTTATGAAGTCTTTTGCAAGCTGAGCGTAGCCGTGGATAACGATCCAGGTGTTACTTATCTTTTTTCCTTCGGGGGGATCAGTATAATACCTTGCAGTTTTTTCAACCGTGATTTGGTGTTCGGTGATATTCACAATAAAATTATTCCGAATATTAGAATTATTAATTGAAAAGTAAATTTAATAAGAAACCCTTAAGTCTGCAAACACCTTCAAACTCTACACAAAATGGAGAGCTTTTTGTTATATATTCATATCCGTCCAAAACGTTTTGAAATAATGTTATACAATTATTTAGTAAATTTAAATTTTCATTGAAAGCATATTTTTTTTTCTACAAAACCACTCCCAAACCATCCAATTTTTCCAAGGGGAGGGCAGGGTGGGGTTGTTTGAAAGAGCTTACATTTTATTTGTTTATTTGAATTATATCGAAGATATATATTAGAATAAAAATTAATTTGGATAGCAATGTTATATATTCTAATTAAACTTTTCTGAATAAGTTTAACCTTTTAAAATTAAGTTATATAATATAATTTGCATTTGTAATTCGTAATTCATAAACTGGCATAGCCAGAACCAAAAAAGTTTTAAATGCTCG
>CAZLOL010000172.1:0-8076 GCA_964561045.1 uncultured Ignavibacteriaceae bacterium
TTGACAAACTTGACAAACTTGACAAACTTTACAAACTTTATAAACTTTATAAACTTTTTCAAACTTGATAAACTTTACAAACTAAAATGGAAGACTTCATAAATAATTTTCTCAATAATGTAGGGATTCGGCACGAAGGACCTATGAGCTTCAGATTATATCTTCAGCCTGCAATGTCATTGATCTATGCAGTAATCGCCGGTTTAAAAGATGCAAAAGCAGGTAAGCCTCCGTTTGTAATTGACGGGCTTATACTCGGCAAGACTGACAGAAAACAGGCTCTTAAAGATCTATGGAAAGGAGTAGGTAAAGTATTTATTCTTGCAGTAATTATGGAAATTATTTTTGAGATCATCGTATATAAAACAATTCATCCTCTTGAAGTGATAAGGGTAAGCTTCTTTCTGGCAATATTGCCTTATCTGATATTCAGAGGTCTGGTTGAAAGAATTGTTTTATTGTTTATGAGGAAAAAAAATACAGTTTGAATTAAGTTTTGAATCAAAAATTTAGCTTTTAATCTTGTATTTTTAATATTGCATAAAGTGCATTAAATAAAATACTTAAAGTATTGATCAATCGTCCGTAAGGAAGGCTATCATTAAGTCTGCAGTTCAGGCGGTAAAATCATTTCTGAATACATTATACAGTTATTCCGGAATATTCTTTTATTTCTTCCATCTTTCTTTTTATCCATTTCCTTCCTGCAATGCTTCCTTTGGACAGGTTAAATTCAAGACTTAAATAATTTTTTTTGCCGGGATTGTCTTTAAGTCTTAATAATAAGGCAAAACTCGAACAAAATTCAGCAGTATATTCCAATAGCTGCTTATTTGTATTTTTTAGTATCCGGATGTACTCCCGTAGTCTCTTTAAAATAATATGACATTCATCAAAATTGTTAAGTTCAAAAATAGATTGCATGCTTAATTTAGAAGCGTGTATGTAGAAAAAAGGATTTATCTTTTTTACTTTGCCTGCAAATTCCTTGCATGCCGGGAAATTATTTCTGTAATATTCTAAAAAAGCCTTGCATAAAAAAATAGTATCGTCTTTGTATTTTTCATGCAATAACTCCCCGAATCTGCCAATAAAATTTTCAGCCCATTTAAGTTTATTGAGTGAAAGTGCAATCATTATATAATCAACAAATCTGAAATTCTGCAAAAGGCTTCCGATCTCTTCCCCGATCATTCCTTCCTTAATTCTTTTATTTAAAAGAAAGAACATTTCTTTCTTAGCTGACAGCTCATCATTATTTATTCTGTTTATGTTGTATTCAATCAGGTGCTTATATAAAACTGATTTATCTTCTTTAGACATATCAGTCAAATCTTTTATTAATATTCTTTTTGCTGCCAAATAGTACTTCTTATCATCTGAGTTTACGAAAGATTTATAAATGTAATAATAAAAAGAAATTAAGGGGTAATATTCAGGTAAATTTTTTTTAAAATACGAGAGAATGTATTCTAAATCCAGCTTCCTGAAAATTTCAGTTCTGTGACCCTGAATATAGGCCGGATTATAATTCTGCAGGTAATATTCACTAATCCTGTGGTCTAAAATTTCTATGATGAACTGAACAAGCCTGTAGTCAAAATTTTGATTATGTATGTTAATTATATTTCTGCTGTTCGGGACTTCTGCTGTATTTTTCAACAGTAATCTGTGAATCTCATAAAGTTCATTAATTCCGGTTAAGCTGAATTTTTTTTGTAAAGTAATTTTTTTCAAAGCCATGTTTCTTTGCTTATAATAGTTGAAGATCTTTCTGGCTGCAAGCTCATCCAGAAGCAAAGTCCCGGCAGCGAACTTATTTTTATCCAGATTTTTCATCATAAGAAATTTCTCAGCCAAAATTGTCAGTTCTGAAATTCTGTTTGAGTATGTCTTATTTTTTTTCGATTCATTCATTCGAAAACTTTTAATACCTTTTTCGTCTGCCTTTAAGTTTTTATGGAATTTATTATAATTCCTTCCTTTACCTACAAATGGAATTGCTGTGAATTCCCAAAACTCTTTTTCTTCAGAAGGCGAAAATGTATTATATATTTCTAAAAATCTGTTTTTAATCTTTCTCATATAAAGTGATTTGGAGCAAATTTTGACTGTTGAAAAATTAACTGGGGAAATAGTAAGATTTTCTGTTTGAATAAAAAAATCAGAATGGGTAATTTAATATAAATCCAATCAAATTAAGATATCAATTATTTTCAAACAAAATAAAAAACATCCATGAAAATTAAAACTATTTTGCTGATGCTTACATACCTGATATCAGCAGGACTGAATTCAGATTTATCGGTTGCGCAAAATAAACCTGCTGAAAATGTACAGAAGCTGGCATTGGCGCTTTCAAATCCAGTAGCAAATCTGATCAGCGTACCTTTTCAGAATAATACCGTTTGGGGAATTGGCGGGAACAACGGTTCTCAGAATGTCTTAAACATACAGCCGGTAATTCCAATAAGTATTTCCAAAGGGATAAATCTGATCAACAGAATAATTGTTCCTGTCATCTCTCAGTTCAATGTTACGGGTATGGGATCTTCGCAGAATGCTCTTGCTGACATTCAGTACAGTATTTTCCTTTCACCTGCAAAAAGCAAGATAATCTGGGGCGTCGGACCAATAATGTCAATTCCGACTGCAACAAATACTTACACCGGTTCAGGAAGATTCAGTATCGGACCTACGGGAGTATTGCTTTATCAGACTAACGGGTGGACTATGGGTGCATTAATAAATCAATTCTGGTCAGTCGGAGGAAATCCTGACAGAGGAAATCAGACTCAGGGATACTTACAGCCTTTCTTAGGATACAGCTGGAAAACAGGAGGCGGTTTTACTTTGAATGCAGAAATGACACAGAACTGGAAAATCAAAAGAACACAGACATATATGAATCTTGTTTTTTCCGGACTCACAAAATTAGGAAAATTCCCTGTTCAGTTTGCAGTCGGTCCGAGAATTCCTATCGCAGCTTTACCTGAAGTAAAAGGATATTTCGGTGTAAGAGCTGTAATGACTTTTCTGTTTCCAAAATAGATTTTATAAATTCGGGGTTTGAAATTTGATATGAACTAAGATTTTTTAGATTTTGAAATTTAAAACCTCTCTCTTTCCCAACCTCCCGTTTGGAAAAGTAGAATTTCATTACCAAACCGGTTTTGGTAATGAGTTTTTGGAGTATTCAGACACCATATTATATATATAATATAAGAAGAGGCATAGGAAGCTTCGCTAATGAATACTTATCTCTCAGCAAGCAAATTTATAAATTGTGAATAATTTAAAATGAAAAATTTAAATCAAAAATTCGGCATTACTTTTCTGATATTCCTGCTTTCAGCAGGAGTAATTTTTTCTCAGAACAATACATCGGATCCGCTTCCTTCCTGGAATGAAGGCAAAACGAAATCCGCAATAATAAATTTTGTAATATCAGCAACAGATCAGAGCAGTCCATTATTTGTAAAACCAGGTGACCGCATTGCAACTTTTGATAACGACGGCACTCTATGGTGTGAACAGCCGACAATACAAATTGTTTATACAATCGAACGGGTGAAGGAAATGTTTCCAAGCCATCCTGAATGGAATAATGAAAAAATATTTGCAGCTGTAAGGGATAATGATATGAATTATATATTAGAAGATTACGCATCAGGCGGAAAAGGTCTAATGGAAGTTCTTGAGGCTGCAAATACAGGAATTTCTCTCGACGACTTTCAGCGAACAGTAAAAGAATTCTTTTCAAAAGCAGAACATCCTGAATACAAAGTACCGTTTACCAAAGTTTATTATGTGCCGATGCTTGAACTCATAAATTATCTTAAAGCAAATGAGTTTGAAGTTTTCATTTGTTCCGGAGGAGGTCTGGATTTTATGAGAGCAATATCCGATGAGATTTACGGAATACCGACACAGAACGTAATAGGAAGTTTTGGAAAAGCTGAATATGAAATTAAAACCGGAAGCGCTGAAATAATTAAGCTGCCTGAAATAATTCTGATAAACGATAAAACCGGAAAGCCCGTTGGCATAGATTATTTTATAGGAAGAAAACCAATATTTTCCGCAGGCAATGTCAGAACTGGCGGCGATATTGCAATGAACACATATTGTCAGAGCAATATGCTGCCAAATATTCAACTGATGGTAAATCATGATGACTCCGTAAGGGAATTTGAGTATGGTGAAAAGGGAAATGAGTCTCTTGATGCATCAGCATTGAACGGGTGGAATGTTGTCAGCATGAAGAATGACTGGAAGAAGATTTTTGAGTTTGATAAATGAATCAATACTTTATTATTACACGGCAATTTTTTCGGAAATATACACCGTAATATTGTTTTAAAAATATAAACTAAGCAACCTTTATTTACTAACCCTTAAATTAAAAAAAATGAAAAACACTTTGTTAATGTTAATCGTTGCCTGCCTTTTATTTTCTTCATGCGGAAAAAAAGATGATAAGACAGCAACAGACAACAAAGATAACAGCTCCAAAGCAAATGATTCAGCAACAATTAAAACTGCAGAAGAAGCCTTTCTGTACTGCTATTCATTAGTAATAATGGATATAACAAGAAGAAAGCTGACAAACGCTGAAACTCCGGGTCAGAATGCTGCACCAAGCAATCAGTTTGCGAATAAAAGCTCATTTCCAGATTACACATTTAAAGATGTCGTTCGGCCTAATGCAGATACTTATTATTCGACTGCCTTCTGCGATCTTGGCAAAGACGCACTAGTTCTTTCTCTTCCGAATACTAATGACAGGTATTATTTAATGCCGATGCTTGACGCTTATTCCAATGTTTTTACTTCACCCGGAAAAAGAACGACAGGTACAGAAGCCGGTAACTATTTAATAACAGGACCAAAATGGAACGGGACAGTACCGGAAGGAATAAAAGAACAATTCAAAGCTCCGACAGATATTATATGGATTCTCGGAAGAATACAATGTAACGGAAAAGAAGATGGTGAAAAAGTAGTAATTCCTATACAGAAAAAATTAAAGCTAACGCCTTTAAGTTCGTGGGGTAAGGAATACACAGATCCGAAAGGTACTATTGATCCTACAGTCCCAAAAGATGATCCGAATAAAACCGTTCTTAACATGCCGATAGATGAGTTCTTTAATTATGCAAACAAGCTTATGGTAAACAATCCTCCGGCACCGGCAGATAAACCTGCATTAGAGGCATTTGCAAAGATCGGAGTCGGTCCTAACGCTAAGTTTGATCTGGGTAAATTCGACGCTGCAACACAAACAGCAATGAAGAATATTGCAAAGAATGTCTATGCAGCATTTGATAAACAACTTGCCAAACCGGAGAAACTAATAAACGGATGGAATATTCTTATTAAAGGAATGGGATCTTACGGAACGGATTATGGGATGAGATCGCTTATAACTTATGTTGGTTTAGGAGCAAATCTTCCGCAGGATGCCGTATATCCTTCAAACAGTCTTGATCAGGACGGGAAACCGTATAACGGAGCGAATAATTATGTTATTCATTTTGACAAAGGTCAGACACCGCCTGTTGATGGTTTCTGGTCACTGACGATGTATGATCAGGACGGTTATTTTATAGAGAATCCGATCAATACATATGCAGTTGGTCATGGCGCGCCGTTTAAATATAATGCTGACGGTTCGGTAGATATATACATTCAGAATTCATCGCCTGGTAAAGATAAAGAAAACAACTGGCTTCCTTCTCCGAAAGGAGCATTCAATGTAATGATGAGATTATACTGGCCGAAAGAAACAATGCTTAACGGTACATGGACACCGCCGGCAATTAAGAAGCAATAGATTATTTCGCAGATTAAATTTCAAAAGGTTCTGGTTCAAAAAATCAGAGCCTTTTTTATTATTCACACTGCCAAAAAAAGTCACTTCAAATTATTCACTAACATTTTCTTCCGCTAATATCTATTTTTACAAAAAAAATTAAACAATAAAATCAAAATGGCAGATAAACCAATTATTTTAGTTACAGGCGCAACCGGTTCGCAAGGCGGAAGCGTTGCGCATTTTTTATCAAAGTCAGGCAAATTCAGCGTTAGGGCTCTGACACGCGATACTCATTCGAAGAAAGCTGCAGCTCTTACAGCGGAAGGCGCAGAAGTCGTTGAAGGAAATCTTGACGATAAAGACAGCCTTGTCAAAGCAATGAAAAACTGTTACGGAGTATTCGGAGTGACTAACTTTTGGGAGCATTTCGATAAGGAAGCTCAGCACGGAAGAAATTTAACAGACGCTGTCAAAGAAAGCAGCATAGAACATTTTGTTTTAAGTACGCTTCCTCCGGTCAACAAGATCTCGGGAGGTGAACTTAGTTCGCCTCACTTCGACATCAAGGCGGAATTTGAAGATTATGCAAAGAGCTTGAATCTTAATATTACCTTTACTCACATTGCGTTTTACTATGATAACTTCATAAACTTCTTCCCTTTAAAAAAAGGGGAAGACGGGAATTTTCATTTCGGGTTTCCTCAGGGTGAAAATATAAAGCTGGGAGGAGTTGCCGCCGGTGATACCGGAGGAGTTATCTCGGCAATTTTCGAAAATAAAGATCAGTATCTCGGCAAGACAATCCGCATCGTAGGTGACGCGCTTTATCCGCAGGATTATGCAAAAGTAATGTCGGAGATTCTCGGCGTGAAAGTTATTTTTGATTATATAGACAGAAAGACCTTTTCGGGTTTTGGCTTTCCCGGAGCTGCAGATATCGCCGACATGTTCGAATTTTATACTCAATTCATTCCTGATGAGCAAAAGGCAATCGACGAAAGTAAAAAATTATTCCCGGCAATAAAGAATTTTGAAACATGGCTTACGGAAAATAAAAGCAGGTTCAATGAGCTGCTCGGGAAATAATTTAAATTTCCCGGTGATAAATTACGGATCTGCAATAGAATTCTTTTGCGTTAAATCCAAAATTTAATTTAATTTAATTTAATTCTGTATAAACAATAAATAAAATGAGTGAAGCAAAGGAAATTAAAGCAGACCTTACTAATATGATAAATATTCCCGGCGGAAAATTTCTTATGGGTTCGGATAATTTTTACCCTGAAGAAAGACCGGTGCATGAAGTCACTGTTGACGGATTCCTGATAGACAAGTATGAAGTTACCAATGAACAGTATGAAAAATTTGTAAATGAAACAGGCTACGTAACAGTAGCCGAAAGACCTCTTGCTCCTGAAGATTATCCGACAGTTGATCCGGCGTTGCTAGTTCCCGGATCATTGGTTTTTCAGAAGACAAGAGGTCCTGTTAATCTGGATGATTATCATAACTGGTGGAGATGGGTGCCCGGTACATGCTGGAAAAATCCTAAAGGACCGGACAGCAGCATTAAAGGAAGAGAGAAGTATCCCGTTGTTCACATAGCTTTCGAAGATGCCGAAGCATATTCAAATTGGGCAGGCAAAGAATTGCCGAGCGAAGCTGAATGGGAATTCGCTGCACGGGGTGGACTTGAAGGAATGAACTTCACATGGGGGCAGATGGATCTGCAGTTGCAGAATCCAATGGCAAATACATGGCAGGGAGAATTTCCATATCAGAATTTATTGATTGATGAATACGAAGGTTCCTCACCGGTCGGATCTTTTCCGCCAAACGGTTATGGTCTTTATGACATGGCCGGAAATGTATGGGAATGGACAAGCGACTGGTATGTCGCTCATCTCGATGACACTGCAAATGAATTCAAGACATGCTGCACACCGGCGGTGAATCCGAGAGTCACTTCTCCCGGAGGAAGCTATGATGTCCGTCAGCCTCAGATCAGAATTCCCAGAAAAGTCGTCAAAGGCGGTTCGCATCTCTGCGCGCCGAATTACTGCCTGAGATACAGACCCGCTGCCCGTCAGCCGCAGATGATAGATACCGGGATGAGTCACATCGGGTTCAGGTGTGTTGTGAGAATTACAAAATAGGAATTAATCACTTACAAGTTAAATTCTATTCAAAATGGTAAGAAAAATTTTTAACAACTAAGTTGAAAGCAATAACCGCTGAGTTGCACAGAGTTTTTCACA
>CAZLOL010000173.1:0-8066 GCA_964561045.1 uncultured Ignavibacteriaceae bacterium
TTTCATCTTAATATTCAACTTAATTGAACATTAAACATTGATCATTGAACATTGATCATTTAACATTGATCATTTAACATTGATCATTTAACATTGATCATTTAACATTGATCATTTAACATTGAACATTGAACATTGAACATTGAACATTGAACATTAATATCGGTACATTTCCGATTTATACGGACCTTCAACAGTCACTCCTATATATTCAGCCTGCTCCTTTGTAAGCGTCTCAAGCTTTGCACCTACTTTATCAAGATGAAGTCTTGCAACTTTTTCATCGAGATGTTTTGGAAGCACATAAACTTTGTTTTCATAATTATCTGAATTTGTCCAAAGTTCAATCTGTGCTAGTGTCTGATTTGTAAATGAGTTTGACATTACAAATGAAGGATGTCCCATCGCACATCCTAAATTAACAAGTCTTCCCTCTGCTAATATTATGATTTCCTTTCCGTCAACTGTATAAATATCCACCTGCGGCTTTATTGTATTCTTCGTCTTTCCGAAATTATCATTCAGCCATGCCATGTCTATCTCATTGTCAAAATGTCCTATATTACAGACAATTGCTTTGTCTTTCATATTCTTGAAATGCCTGTCTGTAATTATTTTATAATTACCTGTTGCAGTAACTAATATATCTGCAATCTTTGAAGCTTCATCCATAGTGATCACCTGATATCCGTCCATTGCTGCCTGAAGCGCACAGATCGGATCGATCTCTGTAACCATTACCCTTGCTCCTGCTCCTCTTAATGACTGAGCTGAACCTTTACCTACGTCACCGTAACCGGCAACTACGGCAACTTTTCCCGCCATCATTATATCGGTTGCTCTTCTTATTGCATCCACTAATGACTCCTTACAACCGTATTTATTGTCAAATTTTGATTTGGTCACGGAATCGTTAACATTTATTGCAGGGACAGGAAGCGTACCTTTCTTAATTCTTTCATAAAGTCTGTGAACTCCGGTGGTAGTTTCCTCCGATAATCCTTTAATGCCTGAAATTAATTCAGGGTAATTGTCAAATACCATGTTTGTCAGATCTCCGCCGTCATCTAAAATCATGTTCAGAGGTTTTCTGTCCGGTCCGAAAAATAATGTCTGCTCGATGCACCAGTTGAATTCCTCTTCGTTCATTCCTTTCCAGGCATAAACGGGAATTCCGGCTGCTGCAATTGCTGCTGCTGCATGATCCTGCGTTGAAAATATGTTACATGAAGACCATGTAACTTCGGCTCCGAGTTCTTTTAGTGTTTCGATCAACACTGCTGTCTGGATTGTCATGTGAAGACATCCGGCTATTCTTGCGCCTTTTAATGGTTGCTTGGATTTGTATTCTTCTCTTAATGCCATTAAACCGGGCATTTCAGCTTCTGCAAGACGGATCTCTTTACGTCCCCATTCTGCAAGTTTTATGTCTTTTACTTTGTAAGGTAATACTTTTGTTTTGTCTAATGTTGCTGTACTCAAATTTAAATCTCCTTAAGTTTTATTTAGCTGTAAGATACTATATATATTATCTTAAATAAATTAATATTTTACTGCATATTCAAATAGCTCCGGCACGTCAGAATTGCACGGGAAATACGCAAAATGTGACCGCAGAATTCGCAGGATAATAATTTTCATCTCTTTTTCAGCGAATTTTTGAGATCACAAGTCTGTGTAATTCTGCGTAATAATAAAGTAATTTTTAAAATTCTGGTATGTTTATTGATTAACTTATTTTCTAATAAAATTAAAATCTTATCCGCAGCATTTCATATAGAAACAATCCTGTTAGCAAAAACACTCTATATTCGAACTTTTACTGAAAGATACTTCAATTTTATTTTTTTCACACTATTTCCATTGACCTTACCGTCATTTCCATTGACCTTACCGTCATTTCCATTAACCTTACCGTTATTTCCGGAGACATTAACACAGCTTCCGGTTACATTTCCACAGCTTCCGGTTACATTTCCACAGCTTCCGGTTACATTCACGATGCTTACGTTGACATTACCACATCTTTATGAAAATTTCACAAGGTTTTCTTAAGCATTTTCAGGACTTCCTTTTTTGCTCAACTTCCTTCTTTTAACAATCAATTGACTTTATTTAGAAAACACGTAATACTATTGCACATTCTTCTGACTTCCGCTTATCCAGAGTTTTCTTTTTTCTGTAATATGATTTCATCTGTTAAATTCTACACATCTTACGTCAATAGAATTGCTGCTTCCTCCTGTCAGCATTTTTCATCCGCTTTATTCGCAACTTATTTATTTTATCTTCTTAGATCTTCCTTGTACGGGTGTAACTCTTTAACAGACCTGTACATTCGCTATAATTTTACAAGCTTAAATATTCCCTATCAATGATGCATTGTTATACCTTAGCACACTATTAATTTTTAGGATTATTGGTTTTATTGGGAGCACGTACAACACAAAATGTAATTTTACAGGAATCTGTCTGTAAAATCATTTTTAAAAATAAAAAAAGTGTAAATAAAAATACTTTACACTTTTACAATTACTAAAGCTCTTCTGTTTTATTTTCTTAATACAAGTTTATTTCCATCGTTATAATTCATTATTATCTCATCTGAAAAAAGCACATCATTTGCTTCCGGGGAATAAATTTCCATTCTACATTTGCAGATCCCTCTTCCCTGAGTCTGAGAATGCTTGTAATAAACATAATGTTCGCCTTTATCCACAAATCCGTCAGTTAGTATTACTGTTTCATTCCCCAGTTTATCTGTTATGTAAACTCTGACAAAGCTGTCTTCTTCAATACTGAATTGAATCAATGTCAGTTCAGTAAATGGCTCCGGATAATTTCTGTATAGTTTATTCTCTGCTGCTGCAGTTTCTGACGGTGGTGCTGTCTGCGCATACACTGAAGTCAGAGTCAAAGCTAAAGTAAAAATATATGCTGTAATCAAAAATACTTTCTTCATATTTTTTTTTAGAAGTTTTTTTTTATTTATTTTAAAAGGACAATACCTTTGTTAATTTCTTTGTTGTTATATTGTAATTTGCAGTTATACTGACCCGGTAACATTTCATTTAACGCTTTGAAATATACTATGTATTCCCCCGGCTCCATGTACCCGTCAGCCAGTGTTTCGATCAGCTCTCCTTCCATTCCATATACACTCAGATCAACTTTACCTTCATTTATAATTAAAAATTTGATTTTTGCAATATCTCCGGATAATATTGATTCCGGTCCTGTAAGTTCAATGTTTTCATTTATCGGTTGTGCAATCTCAACTTTATTACTGAAATTTCTGCCTTCCGGCAGATCCTGTGAATTGGATTCTATGGGATAGAATTCTATTATCATCAGAAGAGTCAATACGGTTTTTACTATTTTGTTTTTCATTTCTTTTTCCTTTCTGTTTAATTTTTATAAAATTCTTATACAAAGATCGTTATTACTTTCTGTAATTTGCATGACTGATAACACACTTTAATAATAAGTGTAAACACTTATTTTATTCGTAAAATAAAAAACCCGGCACTGTCTGCCGGGTTTTTTATATTTTTATTATTCTTCGTCGTTATAATTTTTAACGGGCTTTGTTCCTGTTAAAATTACTTCCAGATCTATCATTGCTGAACTTGTATTGTGAATTGTTATCTCCTTTACATTTATGTTATCACTCTTACAGCTAAGAGCAGAGGCTGTTTTTGAAAGTTCCTTATCCCCTCCGTAGATTGCCAGTGACCCGCACGGATCAATGTTTTCAGAATTGATCTTATTAGTATAAATTCTGCTGACATCAAGTGAAGTAAAACTGCTGAGACCGGTATTTGACTGATTGAAAGTAAAAGACTTGTTAGGTTTCAATCTCAACTGTGTATGAAAGAGAGGTCTTGAGATCTGTTCCTGCATTTCAGGAGCTCTTCCTTTATTTGAAGATTTTACATATTCCCCTCCTGATGAAGTTATACTGTCACTGCATCCGGTTAGTATTGAAAGTGTAAGAATTGTCACAACTGAGAGGATCATTTTTAAGTTTTTCATTTTTTATAAGTTTATTTGTTTTTAAAATTTCCCGCCGGCAATTTTGCCGGCAGGATTTGTTTGATTTATTTTTCTATATTTATTACAGGTACTTTGCTTTGCTTAAATGCTCTTAATGTTACATCAAGATCAAGAAATGAAGTACCGGTATTTTCTACAGTGACCTGGCTAACTTCAAATCCGCTGCTGTGACAGCTCATTGATTCCTTTTTTAAATTATTGCTGTAGACCAGTATATCCCGGCAAACATCTGTTGCCCTGTCTTCTTTCGGGTTTACAGTTATATTACTTATATCTATGGAATAGAACCTGTCGAAACCCGTTGACATGACATCAAAAGTATATGCCCTGTGCGGCTTTATCCTTATCTGTGTTCTGTATGTCTGAATTACAGGTAATGATTCTTCTGATGTTGAAATTACCACTCCCTCACCTTTTTCAGATGATCCGGTTTCTCCCGAAGAAGTGATCTGATCGCTGCATCCCGTGAATATTGAAAGAACCATTATTACTGTTACAGACACAATCATTTTTATGAAGCTCATGATTTATTTCTCCTTTTGTTTTTAAAAATGTTTTTAAGTTAGCGAATCCGGTTTATTATTATTCCAATGGTTTCCCTTTCCGTGCACTGAAAGGAATTCAGTTTATTTTATTAATAGCATCTTCCTTGTCTGGTCAAAATTTCCTGACTGTATTCTGCAGTAATATGCTCCGCTGGAGAATTGTGATGCATTCCAGTCATATTTATGATTTCCTGCCTGAAGAAATTTGTTTTCAAGCAGCGCTACTTCTCTTCCTGATATATCATAGATCGCAAGTCTTACATTTGACGACACCGGAATGTCAAAGCTTATTTTTGTTACAGGGTTAAATGGATTCGGGAAATTATCATTAAGTCTGAAATCATTTTTAGCATCGGCTGCTTCTTCGTAGGGAACGTTTTCAGAATATTTTATCAGACAGTAGTCTGTCTGAGACTGTTCACCCATGCTTTCTCCCATTATTATGATGCCTCCTCTTCCGTCCAGCTCAATTGCTTTTGCAATATCATCACTGTTCTCAAATCTTCCAGCTCCGTTATATCTTTTCACCCACTTCAGTTCACCGCTGGATGAATATTTGATCGTGGCAAAGTCCTTATTTCCTCCGCAGCTTGATTCATATCCGAATCCGGTACTGTATCCTGTTACATAAACATTTCCGTTTTGATCTGCTGCAAGATCCAGAGCTCCGTCATCGCTTACTCCGCCGAACTCTTCACTATAAAATACCTTACTCCATTCTGTATTACCTGAAGCATCTAACTTTACGGTATAATAGTGTGAGCCGTTTTCAGGTGATACCGTCTTACCTGTTATATATACTTTTCCGTTTGCATCTGTTTCTATTGAACTGGCTTCTTCGTCATTCCTGTATCCTTTCGTCTGAGGCAGGTTATCATTTCTTGAGATCCATTGCTCTCTGCCTGCTGCATCATATTTTATTGTAAGGAAATCCCTTCCGGAACCGGGTCCTGTACTGTATCCGGTTACATAAATATTATCCTGCCCATCGAGGGTCATTGCAATTGCTTCATCATCATTTACTGCGATGTTGCCGCCGACTCCGTTGTATTTTGCATTCCATAGCTCATCACCTTCAAGATTGTACTTTACAGTTATGTAATCTTTTCCGGTATTAATTCCTGTATTTGTACCTGAAATGATTATGCTTTCTTCACTGTCAATTTTTATTGCCTTTGTAAAATCATCCGAACCCGTACCATTGTCAAAATAATTTATCCAGACCAGTTCTCCCTGTGTAGTATATTTAAGAGCGCATATATCATAGTTTCCGTTTCTTCCGTTTGTGCTGCCTGCTACTATTATGTGTCCTTCATGATCCAGCGCTAATCCTGTTCCTTCTTCATCGCTGTCTTCAATGTTTGATGAACCGCTGAAATATCTTGCAAAGACCTCATTTCCTTCAGGACCATATTTTATAAGCACTAGATCTCTTCCGTGATGTCCTCCGTGAACCGAACCTGTTATGTAAATATTTCCTGCATTATCAGCAACTATTGCACCGGCAATGTCTTCATCACCGTCAGCGTTCGAAGGTCCTTCAAATGTTGCAGTCCAGATCTCTTTTCCTTCAGATGAATACTTTACTGTCTGTATATCTGATTTTCCTTCTTTATCTTCAGAGCTCCCGGTAACATAAATGTATCCTCTGCTGTCAGTCGCCATTGCCGTTGCTTTATCATTGTTATCTGATTTGTTGTATCTTGATACCCAGTCTGCCTTTAGCTGTGCGCTCAGATTTTGCGAGCCAATCATCAATGTGATTAAAGTTAAAACCAATCTGAATATTCTGCTTTTATTTATAATTGTTTTCATAGTATTTAGTTTTATTTTTTTTAATGATTAATTAATTTGTAATTCTTGTTTATCAGAATTCCGATTTTACCGGAGGATTGTGATATATGACTCTTTTCTTCGATCCTGTCAGAGTTACATCCAGGTCAACAGCTTCACCTGTTGTGTTGACGATTGTAATTGACCAGACATAAAAACCGGTACTGTTGCAATCTAATGTTAATGCCTGATCATCCATATATCCGCTTATATCAAGTCCTGATTTTGTATCTCCGCAGTTAAGTACTGAAATAGAATTGAATGAGTAAAATCCCGTGCTTTCATAACTGTAAGAATATGATTGATTTGGTTTCAGGCTGATCTTACTTTGATATCTCAGAACATCTGATTTGTTTTCTTCAGCAATATTGACTTTAAGATCAGATCCTGAGCTTTGAGTTACCGGCGTAAGGATCTGATCGCTGCAGCCGGTTAAGATGGAAAGAACACAAATTACCATTATTGCTGTTGCTGATTTTAAAGTTTTCATTTTTTTCTCCTTTATGTTTTATGATTATTAAAATAATTTTATTCTCCTGCCACAAAGCCGCTTACTTTTATCGGGCTTTGTTCATTATTTCTGACCTTCAGATCAATGAAGCTGCATTTTTCCATCAGCACTGTCTTTGTGCTGAATGACAGTCCGTCTGAATTTGAAAGAGTGAATGAGCCTTCAGAGCTTATATATAATCCGAATATTCCCGACTGCTGAAGTTCCTGAAGATCAAGTTCACCTCCCGGATTTAATTCCCTGGTAAACGGAACTATATTGTTGAATTTATTTCCGTTGTTGGATTCAAGCAGCTTTGAATTCGTAATGCTTTCAGATTTGAACCTTATATTTATATCAAGTCTTATTAATGTCGAATCCTTGAACGGCTGAATGTTGCTCTCACCTGCTGCCGAATTAACTGATGCTGAATTCTGATTCCCGGTAATGTTAGAATCTCCGCATCCGGTGAAAATGATATTCAGTGAAACGATAATTGAAAGAACAAATACTGACATTGCTTTTTGGGGGTTGTTGATTAAATTTAACTTTTTCATATTGCTTCTCCTTTCATATTTGTTAAAGATTGCTGAATTAGAATTTTCGCTTGCTGCTTTTATTTTTCTGTTTCCTGCTTTGTAGAAATTCTTTGCAGGAAATCTTCCTGTGTTTGTTGCTCTTCTCATTTATCCTCCTTCTCATTTATTTTCTGAATCCTGAATTGCTTGCTGCTTCAGTTACTTATACAAAGATCGCGATATTGAATACTAATCTGAATAAATGCATTCACACTTTAATAGTAGGGGACAATACTTATTTTATTTAGGATAGATTATTGCTTGAAATGCTGATGTGAACTGAGTAAATGGATCTTAAAAATGATTTCGACCGGAATCTGTGCCGGAATTATCTATGCTAATTATATAAGCCCAGATTTTTCATTAAGGAAATTTTCTAATGAACATCATTTAATATTCATTCGAATAAGTTGTTTATTTTCGGTGGATCAGTTAATTGGTTAATTGGTTAATTGGTTGGATTGGTTAGATTGGTTAGATTGGTTAGATTGGTTAGATTGGTTAGATTGGTTAGATTGGTACAAATAATTCGTAACTTGTAACTTGTAACTTGTAACTTGTAAC
>CAZLOL010000174.1:0-5224 GCA_964561045.1 uncultured Ignavibacteriaceae bacterium
ATTATAATTATAAAATTATAAACATTTTAAAAGCCGGTTTTATACTCCGGCTTTTTCTTTGGTCACTATTGAGCAGATAATTAATTTCTTCTGCATTTTTGGATATAAATTAAAATCTATATTAAATATTTTACAATAAAATTAATGTAAAAATTAGAGCTTACATAATTTTTTTCAGAAAAAACAAATCAAAATTTACTCTTGGAACAATTGCTGTTAGGGCAATTTAAAAGATTTTTCGAAAGGAGTGTCAAATTTTAATCCCACCCAAAAAAATAAACCAATAAAATACTTAAATTTTTATATTAATTTCCCATGCTGAGTATTAACCTGATTGTTGTTAAGGAAATTAAAATAAAAATAAGAGCAGATTTCAGAATTTGAGTTAAGTCTATTACTGATTTCAGTTAATCTTATAATTAATGAAAGGAGTATTACAATGTTTAACATTCTTAAAAAATTTAATCAAATATCTTATTATACGTGTATTCTCTTATTCCTGATCAGCAGTCAAGCATTTTCGTCAAATGAATACTTCAGAAGTATAGCTTCAGGAAACTGGAATTCAACTGCAACATGGCAAATGTCAACAAACGGCGGCGGTACCTGGTTTGCTGCTACCGGCACTCCGTATGATACAAGCGGCGTGATTACAATTCAAAGTCCGAATACTGTTACTGTCACAGTAAGTGTCAGAGCTGATCAGCTGACCGTGAACTCCGGTGGTATTCTTTCAATTAATGCAGGAATAATTCTTACAGTATCAGACGGAAGCGGAGATGATCTTTATTTAGCTTCAGGAGGATCGATCTCCGGAACAGGTACACTTCAGACACAGGGAGCAGGTATACTTCTGGATGTAAGAGGCACTTTTAATGCAGCTTTGAAAATTAATTCAGGTACAACTTACTGTTATAATGTTACTGTTGCGGCGGCAGTCTATAACGGAACATTTACAGTTGATGTCAATGCTGTTTTTGCCGTTGTTAACAGTGGCTATACTGTTCAGGTAAACGGCAACATAACAAACAACGGTATCATTTCAAGCAGCGGAGGAGGAGCGTTTGTGATAAGAAGTGCTTCAGTGATAAACAATGATACTATAAGAGGTTCAAACGTTTATTTTGATTCTGTCACTTCTTTGTCAGGATCAGGCGCTTATACAAGCTCAAATATATTTGTGAGATCTACAGGTAATGTTTCTCTCGCAAATAATGTAACATTTTCGCCTACTTCAAGTTTTCAGATCAACGGAGGCGGTATATTTAATCCGAATACAAAAACATTTACATTTAATTCAGGTACTTTCTATATTTTAAACAGTGGAACTGTTTTTAATTCAGGAATTTTTCAGACGCTGGGAAATGTCTCCATGATAATAAAGAATGGTTCTAACTTTAATGCGCCATGCGTTATAGGTACAGGCACAGTCACCTCTTATGATGACGGCAGTCCAAACATTGCTAATTATAAAGGCTCAATGACATTGAATGCAGGAGGTGTGCTGACAACTCCCGGAGGAGGATATTCAAACAGGGTTTATGGGAATCTTATTAATAATGGAACAATAAGCGGGAACAGATTTATCATGCGGGGAAGTTCATTTACAAATAATAGTTTGATTGCACCGGTAAATCTTGATTTCGATTCTGCAACTTCTCTTTCCGGAACAGGAACTTATTCGTCCAGTGTCATTTCTATTAATTCAACCGGTAATGTTTCCCTTGCCAATAATCTGGCATTTTCACCAACATCATATTTCCAGATTACAGGCGGCGGAGTTCTTAATCCTAACACCAGAACATTTACTTTTAATTCTGGAACATTTTATTTGTTTAACAACGGAACAGTTACCAATTCCGGAATATTTCAGACACAGTTAAATGTAAGTATAGTTTTAAGGAACGGATCATTATTTAATGCCCCGATGAAAGTTAACTCCGGAATTACTACTTCATTTAACGACAACGGTCCTAACATTTCAAATTATTTTGGAACGATGACTGTGGATGCGGGTGCCGTTTTTACTACTCCGGGAGGAGGATATACTAATAGGGCTTACGGAAATGTCACCAATAACGGAACAATTGGAGGAAACAGTTTCACCATGCGGGGAGATTTATTCACTAACAACGGAACAGTTAATCCAGTTAATTTCAGCTTTGATACAACTGTCTCATTATCCGGAACAGGTGTATGGGTAGCTCCGAATATTTACATTACCGGAAGCGGGATTCTTAATCTGGCTAATACTCTGACATTCGGCGCAACAGGCGTTGTCTCCTTCAGAATTCTCCCGTCCGGAATTCTGAATCCGAATTCTTTTGATGCTGTATTTGACGGGACAGTTTCAGGAGTCAATGTAGAAATATATAACGGAGCTTCGACTTCAAATTCAGGCAGGATAATGAGCAAAGGAAATACTTCATTTAATTTAAAAACAGGATGTAATTTTAATTCGCCCTTTATTATAACTACAGGATCATCAACGATCTTCAACAGTGATTCACCAAATGAATCAATCTTCAACAGAACAGTTACAATAGATACCGGCGCTGTATTCACAACTCCCGGCGGCGGATACACATGTACTGTAAATGATACTGTAACTGTTAAAGGAACCCTGACCGGTCCTAACAGTTTCAGATTAATGAGCCCCGCAATGATAAATAACGGTACAGTAAGCTTTCAGAATTTTTATTTTGCCTCAGTCATTAATTCACCAACTTCATTTCATACATTACAGGGGACAGGAAGTTTTACTACTTCCAATTGTCAGATATCTGAAGGGGCAAGTGTTAAATTGTTATCTGATCACCAGTTTAGTTACCTGACATTAAATGCCGGAAGCATACTTGATCTGAATTCCAAATCCTTAAAGCTGAACGGATCCGGAACAGCTCTTTCTGTCAGCGGTACAGTTCTGACTGCAGGCAGCACAGTTGAATATAACGGTACAGCAGTCCAGTTTTTCCCGCAGGCAAACATAAGTTATGAGAATGTAAAATTTAATGATACTGCCGGAATAGTGATGGTAGATAATGTTTCAGTAACCGGACTGATACAGGTCATAAAAGGTGATGTAAATCTGAATGGAAAAATTTTCACGCTGCTTGTAAACGCAACACTTTCGGAAACACCTGGAAATACTTTTACAGGTACGTCAGGATTTTTAGTTACGACAAGAAATCTGAATGCTCCGAATAGTCTAAATGTCGGCGGTCTCGGAGCTTACATTACAACAACTTCGAATTTAGGTCTGACAGAAGTAAAAAGAGGACACAGTGTGCAGACACTTCCCACGGGAAATCAGGCGATAAGAAGATATTATGCAATCAAACCATTTAATAATTCGGATTTAAATGCAACATTTGTTATGAGTTATGATACCACGGAATTAAACGGACTTGAAGAATCCAAACTAAGTCTGTTTAAATCTACAAATGCAGGAGTAACCTATTCTTCTAACGGCGGAACGGTCAATACAGTACTTCATCAGGTAACTCAGAATAATATAAGTTCACTGGCAAGATTTACAGCCGGAAGTACACTGGGTATTTCATTAATAATGGAAGCTTTTTATAATATCCCGACTAATAATCTTAATATGCGGGATACCGTGAGAGCTTATCTAAGAAATACATTTCCGCCTTATTCTTTGATTGATTCTTCAAAAGCAATACTGGATTCACTTACATTCAGAGCGGCGTTTCAGTTTACTCATGCAGTGACGGGAACATACTATCTGCAGCTTAAGCACAGGAATTCTCTTGAAACATGGAGTAAGAACGGAGTAGGTTATATTCAGGATTCCATTCTGAATTATGATTTTACATTTGCAGCGTCACAGGCATACGGAAACAATGAGAAACTGAAGGGAACAAAGTATTGCCTGTACAGCGGTGATGTGAATCAGGACGGATTTATTGATCTTTCAGATGTATTGCAGGTATATAATGCTTCATCAAATTTTGCTACAGGTTATGTTGTAACAGATGTGAACGGAAATTCAATTGTTGATTTAACGGATATATTAATAACATTCAATAATGCAAATTTATTTGTTGTAAGAAAATCACCGCTGAATCCGTGATTGAATTTGGGATTTGGGATTTCGGATTTGGAATTTGCTTAATTTAAAATTTTTAAAAAATAAAAAGACACAGGGGATTGATACTAGATCTTCACTCTGTGTCTTTTTTTAGTTAGTAGTTAATAGTTAGTAGTTAATAGTTAATTGTTAGTAGTTTATAGTTAAACAGATTCCAAATTCGAAATTCCAAATTCCAATTTCCAAATAATGCTGATTCCAAATCAATAATGGTTTGTATATTAAAATAATTATCAGCAAATTGTTGTCACTAAAGTTAAATTTTTATAAATATATATCATATCGAAAAATACTACTGTAATTAAATTCATTTTTAAAATATAAAATAGTTAAAATGAAAACAATAAAAGCAGTAGGTCTGTTCAATTTTTCCATATTACTAATTTCTGTAATATTTTTTTCTTCCTGTAGTGATGATATAATAAATACAACAGCTAACAGGGATTCATATGAAATAAGAGTCTGGGATTATTCCGACAATCACTTCTTTCTGGATACTGTATATAAAACGAGCTTTCTTGATTTTTTCAATAATACAAATATTTCTCAGCAAACTGCAAATCTAGCCGTTGATGAACAGAGCTTTGAAGTATGGGTTCAGCCAGAAGTACCTCCTCAATATTACAGATTAGCTGCTTTGCATGTTGACCTGCCTGAAATGCCTGTCAACGGATATGATGATTCTTTGAAAATTGTACCGACACTTGAACAGGGAGTCAGAACTTTTGGTATTGTCAGAAAACTGGAGCAAAGTGAATATAAACTTAATAAATATGCTGGATATGTATCTTTGAAAATAAATTTACCTGATAATTATTTTGCAGGTGTTGCATATAAAAGAACCGGAACAGGTGACCGATTCGGAACAATCAGCACAGATCCAAATGCATTCCCTAATGATACATTGATTCTAAAAATGGTAAAGGTTCAAAATTTAGTCCCGCAAAATACTTTAGCATGGGAATTAAAATTAAAAAACATTTATCAGCTTCCTAAAACAAATATTGCAGAAGAAGGATTTGAATTTGATGTGAAATATCTGTTTAATGGAATATATTCTTCAAAACTTCCTGTAAGTAATTTAAACACATATCTAATCACAATATTAGGGCT
>CAZLOL010000174.1:5324-8028 GCA_964561045.1 uncultured Ignavibacteriaceae bacterium
CTTCAAAACTTCCTGTAAGTAATTTAAACACATATCTAATCACAATATTAGGGCTGGATAAATATACAGACGGAAGAAACGGACCTCCGGATAATAAGTTTGACTATCTTTCTACTACAATTGATTCAGAAAACGGATGGATAATATTTCCTGTATTGAGACCTTTCTTAGATAATTTGGAAAGTTATAACAGCAATGGTGTTAACATAGACTCTGCATACTGGTATCCTGAGATATATCAGTCATTAAAAAGCAATTCCATGACTGCACCTAATGCAGTTAATTATAGTTTTCAGGGATACATATCACGGTAGTTAGTAGTTAATAGTCAGTAGTTAATAGTTAATCAAATTCCAAATCCGAAATTCCAAATTATGCATATTCCAAATTAAAGTTCTGAGACCTTTTCTTTCAGCCAGTTCTTAATTCCGAACTGGTTGAATTGAATATTTTCAATATTATTTTTTAACTTTACTATATTATATTTCAGAGCTGCGGAATCTGCGTTTGTTTTCAGTTTTATGAGATCATTTGTGATCTTCAGGAAATCATAAAACGACGATTTGGATTCTTCAAGTATTGATCTCTCTCTTAAAAGATAGTGTCTGAATGCATCTATAGTTGTCAATGCCTGATCATAATATTCTTTTTCATAATAGATCTGAAGAAGGAGAATCTTCACCTGTATTTTGATTATGAAATCCGGAAAATTTGTCCGGGACAACAGTTCAAGGGCTTTTCCTGTATCACCTTTCTTATAATGAATGATACCATGACAAAAATTCAGAGTACCATCTTTTTCTTCAGAAAGGAGATGTTTAAACTTTTCAATATACTTTTCCGCCCATTCCAGCTCATTTACTCTTACTGCTATCTTAACGTGATTAAGAAAATCCGGATATAAAACCTTTCCAAGAATTATAGAACCTCTGTCAAAATTTTCTTTTGAAAGCAGAAAATGTTCGTACATAAAATCAGTTCTGCCGAGATTATTATAAACATAAGCGCAGAAATTCGCCATATGAAGGAATACCATGTATCTGTCCTGCATATTCAGATTTTCAAAATACTTTTCCCTTAGTCTTTTAAGTTCAAAGAAATATTTCTCATCCCTTTCAGTGCCAAGCAATAAGATATAGTAGTAGATCAATAAAGTAGGATTATCTTCACTCTTGTTATTACCGAGGTAATTCATTACTTCATCATACATTTTCAAGTCAAAGCTGACATTGTTCTGAATTTTTTCATGGAACATGATATTGTAATATTTCAGTAATCTGATGAAAGAATATTTCAGGAAATAATCCAGTTCGGACTGAAAAAAATCAAAGCGTGAATTCGGGCTTTTGGGAATTAGAAATGAATGCATTTCTTCCGTCAGCTCAAGAGATTTGAATAAATGATTCTCGTCGATCACCTGGTTGTTTTCCAGTTTTTTTTTGAAAATTTTGTATGATATTTCAAAGATGCTATCAAGATTCCTGTCTCGAAGCTGTTCCAGTAAATATTTATTTTTAGAATCTGAAACATCCCTGTAGTGAATAAAAGCAAGATATTCCTTTGAAAGGTTATAAAGATCTGAAATTATATTTTTTAATTTAAAGTAATTGTATTTCTCATCAGGAAATGTATTTCCGAAAATTGTTACATCTTTCAGAGAATCATTTTTGAAATCCGGGTAAAATTTTTTTAAAGTATTAAACAGGGATATAACCTTTTTGTTTTTATTAAAAACAGGAGACATGACAAAGTCCCGGAATTCCCGGAATTCAGCGGGGGAAAGTGATTTTAACAGCTGAATCAGCTTCGTATTATGCATTTATGAATACTGAAAATTTCTAAATAAAACGTTTTAAAATATCAAAAATATTATCAATATTAAAGGTTTTACAGGAATTCTACAATAAGAAGTACAAAGATTTTTCTAAAAACAGAAATATTTCTCTTTGACATATTTTTCTGAAATCAATAATTTTGTTCAAATGGCGTAACGATTGTTTAATTCAAGTCAATGCTTAATTAAGATCAATTCTGTTCCGATAAAACCGGTCTGCATTTCAATTAACTGAAATGATTTCAAAAAATCATTACGGGAAAATTTTAGCATTAAAAATTAATTAAATAAATATATCAGAAAGGAAAAAAATGAAAAAACTTGCTATTCTTATTTCTGCCGTTATATTATTCAGCATTTCAGCAATTCAATTTTCTTATGCTCAGGATAATACGTTACGGAAAAACACCGGTAATAGTAATAAAAGAGTGGAAAAAAAAATAAAACCGGTTGGATCTCATAAAAGAACTCCCGTAAAAGTTGACAGAAAAGCAGTATTGGAAAAAATCAAAAGCAACACGGTAAAAATTGACGTGAAAAGGGGAAGTCAGACTTGGCTTCTCGAAGAGGATTTTGAATCTGGGATCTTCCCTCCTGCCGGGTGGTCAATTGATTTTGGTGCAACAGAATGGCAGCAGTCCTTTTTCAGCGCAAACGGCAACGGTGATTACGGAACTTTCTATTCAAGCTGGGATTGTAATTACTCCGATAACAGCATTTACTCTCCAAGTTTCAGCAATACACTGTCCGGAGACAAGCTGATCTTTGACTATGCCTATGCTCCGTATGACGACGGCTTTTCATACTATGATGACCTCGAGATATTTTATTATGATGACAATGATCTGGAATGGTATTCGCTGATCTACA
>CAZLOL010000175.1:0-7981 GCA_964561045.1 uncultured Ignavibacteriaceae bacterium
GGAACCATTACACCGTCATGAGACGGGATTTCAATTTCCTCAGCAACAAGATTCCCGATATCTGAAAATTCAAATTCCATATGGAATGGTCCTTTCTCAAGTTTATCATCCTTCAGGTCAAGAAAATAAAGATTAGACGGAGTAGTCCAGTTACTGTTCCAAACACTGCACAGATCTGAAAAAGGACTGACAGCATTAACTTCGATAGTACCTTTTAATGGAGTATCAACCGTCTCAACATCATCGGTTTCAAAATTAAGTTTGCTAATTGTTGTTTCAATGCCGTTATAGATCTGAGAAATAATCATGTAACTTTTTGAGCTGCTAATTGATTCGATCTTTTTTCCGCTTCCGTTCATTATCAGCTTTGCATTTGCTATATCGGGATTTTTTAAATCTGTCATGATGATCTTAAAATCAGACGCATCTTTGGAACTCAGCAGATAAATTTTATCACCATGAGCTACGTAGCTTGTTATCTCATCGCTTTTCCTGCATAAAGGTTTCCAGTTTATTTTTCCTGACAAAAGTTCTGACTTAGGAGCATAATAATACTCCTGATTATTATCTACGGAGTATTTCCCGGCGATCAGATAATTACTGAAATCATACCAGGAAATATAAGGATACTCTTCGGGTTTAATATTCAGGTCAGGATCGTGTTCACGGCTGAGCAGAAGTTTGTCTTTTGAAAAATCATCTCCAATCTTATGCAACATGATTTTTGAATCAAGATTGGATTTCAGATTATGAACATCATCTCCCTGAAGCTTTAAATACAAAAAAGTATCATCAGACTTTTCAATCCATCCTGAAGGATAAGCTGCCTGAATAATTTCAGGATAGAATGTTCTTGTTTCGACTTTCATGCATCTGATGAAAGATCTCTCTTTTCCGCTTTCAGTAATTCCAAGAAGAAGCATTTTCCCGTTATCATTTAAAATCCAGGAACCCAGGGTATATTTTTTACCCGGCTCATAAGATTCCGGATCGAAAATTAATACTTCCTCACCTGATTCACTTTTTCTGCAGTAAAGTTTATTTATCTCTTCTCCCGGCAGACGCTTTTCATAAAAATACAAACCGTTCCTTTCTGAAACAGAACTGTACTTTACTTTTTTCACTTTATCAAGTTCTGACATTTCACCGGCAAGTGTTTCCCGGTTGGGGATCTTTGATAAAACTTCATCGCAGTAATTAGACTGTGCTTTGAACCAGTCTTTGACCTCTTCGCTTTTAATATCTTCAAGCCACTGATAAGGGTCAGTAATGATCTCGCCGAAGTAAGAATTGCTGCTGTCAACTGTCTTAGATAAGGGATATGTCCATTCAGTCTGTGCGTTTATGCAGATACTAAATACGAATGTATGAAATAGAAAAAAAATTGATTTGACTGTTCTCATGTTAATTTACTGTTATGATTAATGAAATTACCGGATCTGATAAATTATTTAAAATCATCTTTGGGAAATATATGAAAAATTCAGATTATTAATTTCAGCAAATATAAAAATGAAATTCATTCTGAAAGAAATGCCCTTAGAAAAGCATTTTCAAATATTACAGGATCAAATTTGCTGATGCCTGTTCATCTTTTATTAAAGATTGATACGCAAAAATATCTGACAGGTTATTATTTTATTGTATTAATTGCAGACATAAACTGAATCCACTGATATGATCCTTGTTATCACAAGTACAGTATCAAATCCTTTTCCGTTCTTCTTCTGATCAACCGAAGAAAAGCCTTCTGCATTAATAAACAATTTTTTCTTAGACATTGAGGGTGTAGAACTGAAATTCGAATCAAGAGATTTATTTGCGCCTAAAGGAGACAGAATAAATTTTTTACCGGTACCGCATTCTGAGAATCTGCCTGAGTTTCCGGAATAGCTGTACATTCCTTTATAAAGGGTTTGTTTTAGAGTGTTATTTACACCATTATCCTTTGGAGGAGATTTAATTTCCGGCTCTTCAGCATCTTTGATCTTACATCCCGTAATTAAAAATAAGGAAAACAGTACTATAAATATTTTTTTCATTAATAAAGTTTATTTCTTAATATACTTCCAGTTTCTTGATTTACCTTCGGACAGCCATACCAGAGCGGTTTCAATTCTTTTATTCCTTGTTGTATCTGTCTTAGCATCAGTGATCCACTCAACATATTCTCTGACATGAGAAGCGCTGAAATTCCTGAATGTCTTCAGAGCTTTTGTGTTCTTCTTTAAGGCGGTCATGAAATAGTCGGGAGTATTTATATCTTCTTTTGTGACCGGTTTTGATTTTGAGATTTTAACACCTGCATCATTCAGCTTCATTGCTTCTTTTATGCCGGCAATCAGTACTTTATCAGGCGGCAGATCTTTCAGGCTTTTTATCTGCCCAAGATTACCCATAGCTGTCTTCCCGTATTTTTCAAAAAGCTTCTGAGAATTTTTCATAATGGAGGCTTTCCAGAAACCAAAGGCGCAATGCTGTTTGAAAGCCGCCATGCTGCACATCATTTCTCCTTTATAATCAAAGTGGGGGAAGCTCCATTTCATTTTTTCTTCAACTTCCGGGCATGCAGAGTGTACAAGTTTGCGCAAATGGTTCAGGACAGGCTTAGAGAATTCAGCCGATTTATTTATGTAAGAATCAACTAATCTGTTTTTCATATTGTTGTTCTGTTTGATTAATTCAAAAATAGTGATTTTGATTCAAAGATTAAACCTAACAAGGATTTGTTGATAGTTGAAAGTATATTCAGAATAATGTTTAGCTTTTATTTTATTCTATAAATCTGCATTTTTGTTCTCTTATTATAATGTTTAAATGTTTAACTGTTATAAATCCAAACTTCCGGATAAAATTTATAAATAAAAAATAAAATACAATGAGTGAAAACATATTCTGGGTACTGGTAACAAAGATCAAAGAAGGAGAGCTTCAGAATCTCAAAACACTTATGAAAGAAATGATTGAATATACGGAATCAAATGAGCAGGATGCAATATCTTATCAATGGTTCATAAGCGGAGATGAAAAGTACTGTCATTTGTTTGAACACTATAAAGATTCAGCTGCTACCATTATCCATATGAAGTCTTTTATGAAAAATTTCGGGAAAAGATTTATGTCTATACTCGAAGTTAAAAGCTATACTGTATATGGAAAACCTTCCGATGAACTTAAAAACATGCTCGATACTATGGGAGTGATATACATGGAGCCATTCGGAGGATTTACAAGATAGATTAATCTTAAAATCAGAAATAGACTCAGATTTCCAAATAAAAAACCCGGATGTTCTTTCAAACATCCGGGTTTTTAATATTATGAAAATTGATCTTAGATCATTTACTATTCGCCTTCTTTTTTCGGCTCTTTTTTAAATGATTCAGTCGGTTCTGAGGATCTTTTATATTCTCTGCTGGAATTATCACTGCTGCTTGTATTATAATCGTAAGTTTTTGGAGCAGAATAAGTTCCGGAATTATAGCTTCTGTAAGAATTCACTCTTTTATTTGAATATCTCTTTGATTTCTTAGAGTAGCGTTTTCCTTTTTTCTTTGAGGTCTTTTTTGATTTTTTTCCGGATGATTTTTTCTTTCCTGAAGATTTCTTCTTGCCTGATGATTTCTTCTTTCCTGAAGATTTCTTCTTTCCTGAGGATCGTTTCTTAGAAGATTTTTTCTTTTTAGTACCTTTTTTATTTTTTTTTCTCTTTACGGTTTGTTCCGTTTTGCTTTCAGTATTCGCGCTTAAAGATGATAGATCGCTGACCGCACCGCCAAAAGTAAAAACAAATAAAAAAGACATTATTAACAATGATCTTTTTGACATGCTTTTTGCTCCTTATTTTATTATTGAATGTGTATAACTTATAACTTTTAAATTTAAATTACAATCCTTTTTTATAACTTTTTTTCATTCATAACTATTCATATTTTACAATAAGATTTATGATTAAAGACAATAAAAATAAAACAATTGTAATTGCGATGAGCGGGGGAGTTGATTCTTCCGTAGCTGCTGCTTTGCTTAAAGAAGAAGGTTACAATCTTATCGGTATAACCATGAAAACCTGGGGTTATGATGACATTCCCGAAAAGGATTCAGGCTGCTGTTCGCTGGAAACAATATATAGCGCGAGAAATGTAGCTCAGAATCTCGGATTTAATCATTATACGCTTGATTTTACTGAAAAATTCAATGAAGTGGTTATAAGTAATTTTATTTCAGAATATCTTAAGGGAAATACGCCAAATCCATGCGTTTTATGCAATAAATCCATAAAATGGGGGGCTTTGCTTGAAAAAGCGGAATCTCTTGGCGCTGATTATATTGCTACCGGTCACTATGCTAAAGTTAATTTAAATGAAAATTCAGGCAGATATTATGTCTCTGTCGCAGAAGACAGGAAAAAAGATCAGTCATATGCTCTTTGGAGAGTGTCACAGTATGCTTTAGGGAAAACATTGTTTCCTTTGGGAAAATATGACAAAACAGAAATAAGAAAGCTTGCACGGGAAATGGGGCTGAAACCGGCAGATACTCCGGATTCACAGGAGATTTGTTTTGTACCTAATGATAATTATCGTGATTTGATAGAACTGAGGAATCCCGGTCTGAATGAGAAATTACAGGGAGGTGATCTGATTTTTAATGATAAAAAGATCGGTGAGCATAAAGGTTATCCATATTACACAATAGGTCAAAGGCGTGGACTCAATGTTGCTGTAGGAAAAAGGCTTTACGTATCAAAGATAGATGCGGATAAAAATTTGGTATTTGTAGATGAAGTGGAATCTCTTTACAGTAAGGAGTTTGATACATGTGAAATCAATCTGATGCTTATTGATAAAATTGACAAACCAATGAAAGTAAAAGTTAAAATCAGATATAATGATATTGGACATGAAGCAGTAATCGAACAGTCAGATACAGATAAGATCAGAGTTGTATTTGAACAGCCTCAAAAAGCTATTACTCCCGGACAGTCCGCTGTATTTTATGAAGGGGATGATGTGATTGGGGGTGGTATAATTTCGAGAAATCGTTGATAGTTATTCGTTAATTGTTATTCGTTATTTATGAAATTTTATGATGAAAATTTTGAGCTGATTCTTGGAAATCCAAAATCACAAATCTAAAATCACAAATTTAAAATCATCAAAGTGGATCTATTTAAAACATTAGAGGAAAAAGCCCGGAAGAAATTGAAGACTATTATTCTTCCGGAATCTTATGATCCGAGAGTTATTGAAGCAGCTAATGTAATATCAAAGAAAAAATTAGCCAAAGTAATCCTGATTTCAGATTTTAAGAAAACAGGTACCGAACTTGAATCTTTAATCAAACCTGAACAAAACTTAACAATAATTGATACAGCATTTGCTGCGAATCTTCAAAATGAATATCACAGCATTAAGTCTGGTAAAAAACCGGATTATGATATCAGACAATCAGAAGAAGAAATAAAAGACCCCCTTACATTTTCCTGCATGCTTCTGAGAAAAAAGTTTGCTGACGGAATAATAGCGGGAAGTGTTTATTCCACTTCAGAAGTTCTCAGAAATGCAATTTCAATCATCGGTCTTTCAAACAATAATAAGACTGTTTCTTCATTCTTTCTTTTTACTTTCCGGAAAAACAGCGTTTTCAGAGATAGAATCTTTGCCTATGCAGACTGCGGCGTGATACCGGATCCTGATGCTGATCAGCTTTCTGAAATTGCAATTCAAACCTCTCATAATTTTAAGAAATTAACAGGCATAAAACCTAAGACAGCATTCTTATCTTTCTCAACTAAAGGCAGCGCTAAAGACAAATCTTTAGATAAAATCATAGAAGCTCTTAAAATAACCCGGGAAAGAATGCCGGGTCTTATATGTGACGGTGAACTGCAGTTCGATGCAGCATTCATACCGGAAATTGCAAAGCGTAAGAATCCGGGAGGAAAAATAAAAGGGGATGCAAATGTTTTCATATTTCCTGATCTGAATTCGGGTAATATTGCTTACAAGATAACAGAGAGAATTGGGGGAGCGACAGCCACAGGTCCAATAATTCAGGGACTTTCAAAGCCCGTTATGGATCTTTCGAGAGGGTGCAATGCAGATGATATTGTTAATATGGCAAGAGTGATTACAAATCTATGAATCTGAAATTACTATTAAAAAAAAATTACAATTAAATTAATGAAAAAAACTTTTCACGAACTTTGCGCAGAGTCAAAAAAGAAAATTAAAGAATGTACTGTGGAAGATGTCATGAAAATGAAGCAGGGCAAGGAAGATTTTGTTTTAGTGGATACGAGGGAAGATAATGAGTATAATGCAGCACACATTAAAGACGCGATTCACATTGGAAGAGGAATACTCGAAAGGGACATTCATCTTCATATACATTCGCATGATAAAAAGATAATATTGTATTGCGGTGGGGGATACAGATCTGCACTTGCTGCTGAGTCATTGCAGAAGATGGGATATGAAAATGTCATGTCAATGGACGGGGGATGGAGGGGATGGAACAGAGCCGGGGGAGAAATTGAATAAGGATTTGGAATTTGGAAATTGGGATTTGGGAATTCGGATAATAATATTTGAGTAATTAATAATTTGAAAATAATTAATTATAGAAATTTAATAATCTAATTTAATAATCTATATAAGTGATTTATCAATCAATTCAGGTTACTCATTGTACAAAGTTAGATCAATTATCAGGAATTAAATAAAATTCCAAATCCAAAATCCCAAATTCCAATTTAATAATCTATATGAGTGATATATTAATCCATTCAGATAACTCATTATACAAAGTTAGATCAATTATCAGGAATTAAAAAATTCCAAATCCAAAATCCCAAATTCCAATTTAATAATCTATATGAGTGATATATCAATCCATTCAGATAACTCATTATACAAAGTTAGATCAGTTATCAGGATTTAAAAAAAATTCCAAATCCAAAATCCCAAATTCCAAATTATTCAGATCCTTTTATCCGTTCTGTTAAGAAATCCTCTTATAAGCGTATCATCAGTCTCGATCAGTTCTTTCGGAGTTCCGTGAAAATAGATCTTTCCTTCATGCATCATCGCAACCTGATCTGCAACATCATACACACTGAAAATATCATGAGTAACCACGATGGAAGTCACTTTCAGTTTATGTGCAAGATCTTTGATCAGTTCATCTATCTGATCGCTCATAACAGGATCAAGTCCGGTAGTTGGTTCATCATATAAAATATATTCGGGATTTGTTGCAAGTGATCTTGCCAGAGAGACTCTTTTTTTCATCCCTCCTGAGAGATCAGAAGGTTTCATTTTCTGAATATTAGGCAGACCAACAAGTTCAAGCTTTTCCGCAACAATATCTTTTATCTCGCTTTTCTTCATATCAGTATTTTCCTTCAAAGCCAGACCTATATTCTGCTCCACATCCATAGAATCAAAAAGAGCAGCACCCTGGAAAAGAAAGCCGAACTGCTTTCTGATCTCATAAATTCCTTTTTCACTCATTCTGGTAATATTCTGACCTTCTATCAGTATTTCACCTTCGTCAGGAGTAAGAAGTCCTATGATATGTTTTAATAAAACTGATTTCCCGCAGCCGCTTCTTCCTATTATAACAAGCGTGATCCCTTTTTCTATATTTAAATTTACACCGCTTAATACTTCCTTGTCACCGAAACTTTTCTTGAGATTCTTTATTTCTATCATTTGATTGGTTGAATTGTGTGCAATTTACCTTTATTATGAAAGAAAAGAAATGAACAATGAGCATTGAATAATTAATTTTGATTTAAAAAACTTGTGAAATTATTTTCAAGAAATAACGGGGATTGAAATTTTATTTTTTAAGAATAGAAAAATATAATCATAATGTATATTCATAATATATAATATCTATATAATGCTGAATCATTGATAATTCATAAACTGGCATAGCCAGAACCAAAAAAGTTTTAAATGCTCGTTTTTTT
>CAZLOL010000176.1:0-7972 GCA_964561045.1 uncultured Ignavibacteriaceae bacterium
AAAAGTGATATTTGTAAAACCGAAACTTCCGGAGTAAGTATTGGGTATTAAGTATCAGGTATTAAAATTAACGAATTATAAGTTACAAGTTACAAGTTACAAATTACAAGTTACAAATTACAAATTACAGATTACAAATAACTAATAACTAATAACTAATAACAATTAACAATTAATGAATAACGATTAACGATTAACCATTCACGATTAACGATTAACCATTAACGATTAACTATTAACTATTAACTATTAACTATTAACTATTCACGATTGGCGATTCATATTTCTTTCAAGTTCATTTAATTTCTCTTCGATTCTTTTGCTGTTAGCCGAGCCCGCTCGAATAAGAATATTATAAGCATCAAAAGCTTCCTTGAAATTTCCCTGCTGAGCATAAATATCAGCCAGTGTTTCAGTCACTATTTTTATCTTATGCAGCAGATCTTCTGAATCATACGGCTGTTCTAGTTTTCTGAGAGTATTTTCAGGTGGATTCCTGTTTACGGGCAGATTCTTATCAAAATGAAAAGATTCAAACTGATTCAGAAAATCCTGATAATCCTTGCTGTTAATTATTTTACTCTGAATGTTTTCATCAAACAGATCATTTAATGAGAACTCCGTAAAAAGATTTTCCTGAGGCTGATACTTTTTCTCAAATACTTTATAATCATATTTATACTTAGCAGTTTTTGTATAGTATATCTTTTCCTGCTTGGAAATTGCTTTTAGATTTCTGATATTATTTTCAAACTTTGATCTCAATTCGGGATTGGTGATCTTTGACCTTAACTGGCTGAAAAGTATCTCCGCTTCATTTAAATACTCTGCCTTCATAAATGCTTTAAGTAATATCAGTTTTGCAGTGAGATATTCAGGATAGATCTCAAGCCCGGTTTTGCAGACAGAAATGCATTCTTCGTAATGTTCATTAGCATATAACAGATTTGCAAAGCGGATAAAAAGAGGGGTAAGATAATTTTTATCGAGTTTTTGTTTAACTTCAAGCGTATATTTATCAAAATTATTCTGCATCTAATACAAGTTTTTCTGCATTTATGCGGTTAGAAATTACTACCTGTCTGATGGATAATATGGATATTATTGAAAAGCCGCCGCAGAACATGAGTTGAAACGGTATTGCTGCTACCTGCGCTGTTACAATGGCGATTATAACTCCGGCAAAACAATAAACCGCCATAAACGCTTCTATATAAGTAGTGACAGCCAGCTTTTTATTTACATAGTTTTTTCCATGCCAGGAATCTTTTTTATTCATTATCTGATACTTCGGTGTTCTGACAAATTCACTTTTCTTGTCGAGTAATCCTTCGAAAACCGCTTTCGTATTATTTACAGAGAAGCCCATGCTTCCTGCAAGAAACACAGGGAAGTAAATTATTCTTTTCTGCCAGTCAGGATATACATCCTTTTGAGAATACAAATAGAATATAAATGAACTTATAAAAGCAAAAATAAAAAGCGACATGAATTTGAAAACTGAATCATACTGTCCTGAGAGTTTTATAAGCATAACAGGAAGATTTAATATCGCCGCCATTAAGATGAAAGGATAAGCCAGATTACTGTATAGATGTATGAAAGATTGTATCTTTAGCTTTAAAGACATATCAGATCTTAAAACTTTCGGATAGATTTTTTTTGCTGTTTCTATAGCGCCTTTAGTCCATCTGAACTGCTGTGATTTCAATGCTCCTACATCAGAAGGAAGTTCCGCCGGTGAAGTAAAGTTAACAAGATATTTAAACTTCCAACCTTTCATCTGTGCTCTGTAAGAAAGATCGAGATCTTCAGTCAGAGTATCCGCTTCCCAGTTGCCCGCATCAAAAATACATTCCTTTCTCCAGACACCACCGGTTCCGTTAAAATTTATGAAGAAGCCGGCTCTGTTTCTTACAGCCTGTTCGATGACAAAATGTCCGTCAAGAGCAATCGCCTGAGTCTTGGTCATCAGCGAATATTCACGGTTCAGATGTTCCCATCTTGTCTGAACAAGTCCGAGCTTTTCTTCTTTATAAAAATACGGAATAGTTCTTTTCAGAAATTTTTTCCTGGGAATAAAATCCGCGTCGAAGACAGCAACAAACTCCCCTCTTGCCGTTTCAAGTCCTATCTTTAATGCGCCTGCTTTGAATCCTTCCCTGTTAGTTCTGTGAATATGTTTCACATCATATCCGTCGTCTATATATTTCTTTATGTGGTAAGTAATAATATCCGTGGTTTCATCCGTAGAATCATCTAATATTTGAATTTCAAGTTTATCTCTGGGATAATCCAGCCTGATTACAGAATCTATAAGCCTTGTAATCACATACTGTTCATTATAGAGCGGGATCTGAACCGTCACAACAGGATAATCATTCATAAATAAATCCTCTTCAGTCAGATCCTCTGTCCTCATATGAAAAGTTTTAAAGTAATAATATATCATATTAAATCCGTGAGATCCAAAAAAAAACAGGATCGATAAGGATATTATATAAGCTGCTATAACTATACTCTCTAAGGTCATTAATTAAACTTTGTCATATATTATTTTAATAAATAAACTTTAATATGAAAAAATCATAAAACGAAAAATGATTTCTATTAAATCTAACAAATCTTATAAATCTTACAAACTTACAAATCTTATGAAACCAATATCACCAGTTCGAGGTCAGATCAATTATAATATCTTCAGTAACTCTTTCAGCAGCAATATCAATACCTGTTGTTCTTTGCGAAAAGGAATTATCAGAAGAGTTGTATTCACCATAGTTCTCGAAATTCTTATCCCATATATTTTTCTGCTTTTTCAGATTTTCAAATACCACATTAACAGTTATGGTGATTTTTCTTTTTGATACATCATCACCTGAAGAAATAACGAGGGCTTCATCCTTTACATTTGTAATAGTGCATTTCAAAATTGCGTCGGCAATATTTTTATCGGCAATTCTGAATGTGTTATCGCTTATAATTTTCGATTTCAGCCTTTGTGTAAATCCCTCAGCCAGATCAGGTGCAGAAAAACCGCTTTCATCTCTGAATGTAGGTACAGCTATTTTACTGATCCCCGGGGGGGGGTTGTTTCCTCTGAAGCCGTATACTCCGCAGCTAAAATAAAATGAACAGGACAATAGCAGTATAAATAATTTGATCATTCTTTCCATCTCTCATCCCTGCTAATATTATATTTTTTCAGCTTATTGTATATATTTCTGGGTGTCTGCTTCAATATTTCAGCAATCTTGTCGACATTCCAGAAATTTTTCTGAAGTAGATATAAGAGGATCTCTCTTTCAATTTCTTCCATGGAAATATCCTTAAATCTCTCTTTCTGAATTACAAAATTTTCTTTCTCAGTACTTTCCCTGCTGCTCATTACATCCATTGAACTCAGAAAATTTTTAATGTCTATAATATCTGATTTAAGTTCAAGCAGAGCCCTGAATAAAAAATCCTTTTCTGTGCTTTCCCTGGGCCTGTTGAAAATAATAGGAAGTGATCTGTCTGTTCCGGCAGGATCAATCTGAAGATGTTTCTTTACATCATCAAGTGAAAGTTTCCTGTCAGGATATAGAACGATGACACTCTCGCAGAAATTTTTCAGCTCTCTTACATTTCCGGGCCAGTTGTAATTTAAGAGGAAATCCATTGCAAGCTCATCTATTCCCTGAAATACTATATTATTTTGTTTACAGTAATTATGAATGAACTTATCGAATAGTATATTTATATCAGATTTCCTTTCACGTAAAGGAGGTATAAAAATATTTATGGACCTCAGACGATAATAAAGATCTTCCCTGAAATTTTTATTTAACACTTCTTCAGATAAATCTTTATTTGTAGCTGCAATAATTCTTACATCGACTTCAATATTCTTGTTTCCGCCAACTCTCATAAAATCTCCTGTTTCCAGGACTCTCAGAAACTTAACCTGTGTACCCAAAGGCATATCACCGATCTCATCAAGAAATATAGTTCCTTTATCTGCAAGTTCAAAGTATCCTCTCCTGTCATCAATTGCACCGGTAAATGATCCTTTCTGATGACCAAATAACTCGCTTTCAATTATTCCTTCCGGAATTGCACCGCAGTTAACAATAATGAATGGTTTATTTTTTCTTTTGCTGTGTTCATGAATTGAATTTGCCACAACTTCCTTACCTGAACCGCTTTCTCCCGTTATAAGAATACTGATATCTGTCGGAGCTACCTGCTTTATAGTTTCGTTTATCTCTTTTATCTGTATTGAGTCGCCTAATAGCTGAAAAGACATCCGTAAATTTTTTATAAATATAACATTATGGCGGAGTTTATAAAAGTTAAAAGTAAAAAGTTAAAAGTTTATAGTTAAAAGACGAGGTAAATAATCGGCGAGTTTTAAAGATAATAATTAAGAGATTGCTGTCACTTTATTCATAATAATATTAATACATGCATATCACTTATTACATCCATCCAAATCGTTCTGAAATAATGTTATACAATTATTTAGTAAATTCAAATTTTCATTTAATGGTTACTGTTTTTCTACAAAACCCCTCCCAAACCCTCCCCTTTTTCAAAGGGGAGGGCAGGGTGGGGTTGTTTGAAAGAGATTACATTTTATTTTTTTATTTGAATTAAATCGAAGTTTTATATTAGGATTAAAATAATATTAATACAGGCATATCACTTGTACAATATAATAGAATCTGCGAAAGCTCTTGTACTATAATGATTTGATGAACAGATTAATTACATTGTAATCTATATCAGTTAATATTCAAAACTCTTTTAAATTTATTGGACACTTACTTCCAATGCAACAAGTTCTGCTCCTTTGTCCAGAGCTTCTCTGTTTAATGGCAGAGTATTATGATATCTTTCAGGCAGTACTTTTTTCAGGGCTTCTATTATTGATTCAAACTTAACTGTTGATCTTTTTTCAAGATAAGCACCCAGCATTATCATGTTTAAAATTCTGCTGTTTTTCATGTTCGATGCTTCCTGTGCTGCGGGGATTCCGATTATTTCAATATCAGTTCTGCTGCTTATCTGCTTAATATTAGTCGATTCATAAATAAGCAAGCCTCCGGATTTTACTTTTGATTCAAATTTATCCATAGAAGGCTGATTCAGGATTATTGCTGAATCAAACATTGATATTATAGGCGAACTTATTTTGGAATCTGAGATGATCGTTATACAGTTTGCTGTACCGCCGCGCATTTCCGGACCGTAGGAAGGCATCCACGAAATTTCTTTATCTTCTATCATTCCTGCATAGGCAAGTGTCATACCCATTGAAAGCACACCCTGTCCTCCGAATCCGGCAATTATGATTTCTTCTAACATGATTATTTTTCTCCGTTCTGGTTTAAAGGTTTCAGATCTTCAGCTTTCGGAAGTTTTATATCACCAAGAGGAAATGTCTTGACCATAGTTTCATCAATGAAATTATTAGCTTCCAATGGTGTCATTTTCCAGTTGGACGGACAGTTTCCTATTATCTCAATAAAACATGTTCCTTTGTTTAGCTTCTGATAATTGAAAGCATTAATAATAGCTTTCTTTGTTTTTCTGACAGCAGTATTCTTATTGACAGTTTGTCTGGTAACGTAAAACGCACCCGGCAGCTGTGAAATTAATTCAGATACTCTGATTGGATAGCCATATATATCTGTATCTCTTCCAAAGGGACTTGTTGTAGTTTTCATTCCGGCAAGAGTAGTTGGTGCCATCTGCCCGCTTGTCATTCCGTATACGGCATTGTTAATAAAGACGATCAGTATATTTTCACCTCTGTTGATCGTATGAATTGTTTCAGCAATTCCAATTGCGGCCAGATCACCGTCTCCCTGATAAGTGAATACATATTTATCTGGCATAAGCTTTTTTATACCTGTAGCAACAGCTGTTGCTCTTCCATGTGCAGCTTCCTGCATATCTATATCCATATAATCATATGCAAATACTGAGCATCCTACCGGAGCCACACCGATTGTATTTTCCTGAATGTCCAGCTCTTCTACTGCTTCCATTATGAGTTTGTGAACCAGAGAGTGAGCGCATCCCGGACAGTAATGCATATTAACTTCAAGCAATGTATGAGGTCTTTCATAAACAAGTGTATATTCTTCATCTGCCTGACACTGAGGTATTCCGGTTACAAGCAATTCCTCTTTTGTACTGTTATTACTACCAGTACTTTTTTCAATTGTTAATTCTTCAGCTGACATTTTCATTTGAAATTAAATTTTCAAGTTTATTTAAAATTTCTTCCGGATTCGGTACCATTCCGCCGAGTCTTCCGTAGAATTCAACAGGAATTTTCCCGTTAACGCCAAGTTGTACATCTTCGACCATTTGTCCTGCATTAAGCTCAACTGTTAAAAAGAATTTTGTCTTATCCGCAAGCTCATTCAGTCTTTTATATGGATAAGGGAACAGCGTAATAGGTCTGAACATCCCTGCTTTGATTCCTTTTTCTCTTGCCATAATAGCCGCTTTATGGCATATCCTTGCACTTAGTCCGTAAGCAACCAATATATATTCAGCATCTTCTGTCATTATTTCTTCATACCGGACTTCTTTCTTTTCAATTTCTCTGTATTTTTCAACAAGCTTGTTATTATGAACTTCCATTTTTTCCGGTTGAATATGTAACGATGTAATATAATTCCTTGCACGTGTTTTTGGCTTACCAGTTGTAGCCCAGGGTTTTTCTGTCTTATGCACAGTAAAATTACCGAATGTAACTTTTTCCATCATCTGTCCTATTGCTCCGTCTGATAAGATCATCACCGGATTTCTGTATTTGTCTGCAAGATCAAATCCGAGAAATACAAAGTCAGCCATTTCCTGAACTGATGAAGGCGCCAGCACAATAAGCTTATAATCACCATGTCCGCCTCCTTTTGTTGCCTGGAAGTAATCACCCTGACCGGGCTGAATTGTTCCGAGCCCCGGACCGGCGCGGTTAACATTCACAATCAGACAAGGAAGTTCAGCTCCTGCAATGTAAGAAATACCTTCCTGCATCAGACTGATACCGGGTGAAGATGAACTTGTCATTGTGCGGAAACCTGCTCCTGCGGCACCGTACACCATATTGATTGAAGCAACTTCGCTTTCTGCCTGAAGCACAACTCTTATATGTTCCCTGCTGTTATATTTTGGAATTTCTCTGGCAAGGTACTCTAGCACCTCAGACTGAGGAGTGATCGGGTATCCAAAATAAGCATCGCATCCTGCCTGTATTGCTGCTTCCGCTAATGCCTCATTACCTTTCATTAATTTTGTTTCCATAGTAATAATATTTTTTTAGATTATATGTTTCTGATCCTATTAATTATAAATAATTATCGTCAATCACTTGCGCTTTAATTATTTGATTTCAGACAGGATAGAACTGATAATTTTCTTTTCATCGTTAAGATCCCCTTTGGGGATCTCGATCTTCTTCTTTTTCCCGTCTGTTCTGTAAACAGTGATCACAGCGTCAGGGCAGACAAGCGCACAGTTAACACAACCGGTACACAGGTCATTGTTTGCAATAATATATTTATATCCTTTGCTGTTTAATTTCTCTGAAAGGACAAGTGCATTTTCTTTGCATGCAGATGTACAAAGTTCGCAGCCTTTACATTTTTGAATATCAATGACTACTTTCCCTTTTACTTTTCTTTCCCTTGCTGTATTCGTTTTTATTGTTTCCATTTTACAAATTTAAATGGTTATGATCTGTACAAATATCAAGAATTAATTCCTTTAATACTATAATTTGTATCATACGAAGTTATGACATTTGTCATATTTTAAGTGGTTTTTTTTCCATAAAACATTTGGTGCAATTGCGCCTGATTAAGAGGTTTTGGTTAAATTAAATTAGTATTTCCATTATAATAATGAAAAACGCAGAATTTAATTTCATAAAATGCATTCTGATCACTGTTGTCCAAGATAATTTTTATCCTAA
>CAZLOL010000177.1:0-7924 GCA_964561045.1 uncultured Ignavibacteriaceae bacterium
AGGAAATTGTTATCTGCCTTTGAACTACGGCAATGCCTTTAACGGTTACATTGATGACCTCAGATTTTATAGGACAAGACGAATTGCTGCATATATATCAAATGACAGAGGTGTTCCTGTATCTATGGAAGGAATTACAAATCCGGGATTGTTATCTGGTTCCAGATATTCTGCTTTGACTGCTGCCTGGAAATTCGACGGCAATGGGAATGACAATACGGGCTTTCAGAATAATCTGATATCCATTAACGGAGCTTCTTTTTACAATGTTTCTTTTAATCCATCAACTTACAGAAATCAGAGTAATTATTATTTGAGATTTAACGGACAGTCATGGCTTTCTGCACCTGACTCTAATGCAACTTCATTTGATGCGGATACTGCCTGTACTTTTGAAGCTTATGTATATCCTGATACTGCTGCAGGCACTAATCAGACAATTATTTCAAAAGGCAATAATTATAAACTCGGGATCTCAAACAATAAATTCTATTTCAGCATAAATTCTGGTTCGAAAGTTCTGTACAGCTTCAGTAATGTTTTTTTAAAACAATGGACACATATTGCTGCGACATACGCTTCAGCCTCAGGTATCATGAGAATTTTTATAAACGGAAAACAGGACAGTTCAAAAACTTTCTCACCGGGAAATATTAATGTTTCAAATGATTCCTTATATATTGGAAAAAGCAGTACCGGAGAATTTCTTTTCGGAAAACTTGATGAAGTAAGGATTAGAAGAACTGCGCTGTCGCAGGATTTTATTAAGAACTATTTATTTACAAACATTGACAATAGTAACGGCAGCCAGTTTTCGCCTCCTATAAATTCATATGGCTTCGAAGGTAATACTCTTGATAATGTTTCAGGATCAAAACCGCTGCTAATAAGAGGTGATGTTTACTTTGAGTGGATAAACATGAACAATACCGCAGGCGGGAGTTCACAGGCCCCGCTGATTAGGACAGAAGTTTCTGATTACGGATTACTGACGTATGAAAAGTCTTTATCAGGATTCAGTATCAGAAATAATACTACAGTTCGTGATTCGATTCTTACTTCGGGAGGAGTTCTGAATTTTGCTGCTGTGATCTTATCCCACACTTATATGGATGATGTGGATATTTCTTTGAGATCACCGACAGGTGTAACTGTTAATCTGTCTACCGATAAAGGAGGATCATTAAACGATCTCTGCACCGCATTTTCGGATTTTTATGACAGCAGCTTAAATGATGTAAATGCTCCGTTTTCAATGCACATAAAACCGCAGTCAACATTCACTGCATTTGCGGGTTCGACTTCACCGGGTTACTGGCGGATCACTGTAACGGATGATAATGCTGCCAATGTTGATTCCGGAAAGGTTTATATGTGGGGATTAAGATTCGGACCGATACCGGGAATAACTTCAAATATAAATGAAGTCAGTTTCAGTCTGGAACAAAACTATCCGAATCCTTTCAATCCTTCTACAAATTTGGAATTTGGGATTTCAAATTTGGGATTTGTTTCTTTGAAGATCTATGATATGCTTGGAAAAGAAATTGCTGTAATTGTAAATGAAATTTTGCCTCCGGGTACTTATAAGTATAAATTTGATGCATCTGATCTTTCGAGCGGGATATATTATTATAAACTGCAGGCCGGGGAGTATGTTGATACTAAAAGAATGCTTTTAATTAAATAATAAACAAGAATTCGAAAATTTTTTTAATGCCGAAACCGCAATAAAATTATTAAAGATTTAAGAGAAAACATTAAAAATAATTAAACACCCACTTCAGAAACTGATCTCCCTGATATCTCTGTGAAAAGAAAACCTGAAGCCCGTTCCTCATAAGCATCCTGTAAATATCAGTACTTGACTTACTGACGATCTTGTTGTAATCAGTATCCGGGAACATGGCTATGATGGTTCCGAGATTATAACTTTTTACAAGAGTATCCTTCCTGGATTTTGTGATCTTTCTGCTTACTGTCCTGACTGAATCAATAACTGTTTTCGATTTTAATGTGTCCGGAATTTCAGTTGTATCTTTCCTGATCAGACTGTCTCCTCTGTATACAAGCAGGTCTTTCTTTAGTTTACTGTCCCAGAGTCTTATATCCATTTTGTAAACGCCGCCTTCAAACGGAGACTTTCCGTACTTCTTTGAATAATTAAGAATGGCAAACGGCTTCAGCACTATTATATTCCTTACATTATTATTCTCAATAAGATCTTCAATATTCCTGTCGGAAAATATGCGCGAGAAAGTTGTATAGACCGATGAATCTGTCTCTGCCGATCTCAGATCTATTGCCGAAATATACCTGTCATATTCAAAGTTATCATAATCTATGCTGTCAATGATATAAGGACTGATTGCTCCCCAGTTCAGAGTGACAGTCTGCGGATTCAGACCGAAGTTAGTATTGTCAATATTATAGTTCTTCAGTGCAAGCAGCTTATTGAAATTTACCAGATCCTGATTTTCCTCAAGCCTGATTATGTTTTTTGTAAAAAGCGATATTGAAGAATCATTTACGCTTGTCTCCAGATTCTCAAGATAAAATAATTTATAATCTCCTATCTCTTCATTCTTGTAGCTGAGTTTCTTAAGCTTATCGGTATAACTGTCACTCTTTACGACGGCGATCTTTATATTTTCTTTTTCCAGAAAATTTTTTAATTCGATTATATTCAGCTCTTCATCCGTCTGTTTCTTCTTGCTCTTCTTACTTTTGTTTTCGGGAAAATTATTCACCGGAAAAACGCCGAGAATAAATTTAGAAGGATTGTTTGACAGCGCCTGTACTGCAAAGACATCGAAGTAACCGGTAACCTCTTCAAAATATATCTTTCCGTTCTCCTTAATATAATTCTTCTTCTCCATTTCGTTAAGAAGTTTGCCCACTTCAAATGTATCTTCCCTGAACGGCTGAGGATAATAAAAGCTCCAGATAATATTTATTACAAGGATCAGTGCGAGAAGTCCGGTGGCAATCAGCTTTTTGAATTCAAAAACCTGTTGTATGGCAAACGGAATGAACAATAATGCATTTAAAACAATGTATCTTGAGATCATGTTGGTACCGCCAGTACCCAGCATGCCCTGCAGCATGAGCAGAGACAATTCCAGTAAATTGAAAAGAAGAAATATCTTTACCGGAGTGATACCGGGGCTTTTTAAAGTTTCAAAGGAAGTCTTTATTGCCAGGAATGTAGTGATCGGCGCTATGAAAAGAATAAAAGTCGGATACTGTACCAGCCGCTGGAAGAATCCTGCAGTATTGAACTCTTTGAAAATCTTTGTGGTCTCTTCGGCAAAGTAGAACATATTGTGATGATCCACATAATTCTGAATCAGCCACCATAAAATTGTAGTAAATGAGATCAGCGATATAAGGATATTAATGAATATCCTTTTAGTGACCTTCTTTTCCTTGAGGATGTCAGTCATTACCAGCAGAACAAGCACTCCGCTGAACAGCCATCCTTCGTATCTGAACCCGTTGGAAAGCGCAAATGAGACGGAACTTAAGATTAAATAAATATTCTTTTCACCGTAATATTTCCATTTAATGAAATAGTATATCCCGGCAATTATAAAGAAGAAAAATACTGACTCCGGAAGTCCTGAAATACTGAGCCATACCTGAAAAGGAAACAGGCAGAATATCAGTGACGAGAAGAAAGCTGTCTTTTTATTGAAGCAAAGAAGTATTGATTTGTAAAAATAAAAAACCGTTAATGCCGAAAAAATAAAATTTACGGTAAGCGCAGCTGCAAAAAGATCTTTGATGAAAATCATCACGAACCCGTTGATCCAGAAATGAGGAGTAAGCCAGACACCGGAATTTATTTCAGGGCGCTGAAGCCATTCGTATGATTTGACCGTCCTGCAGTAGTCATCCGCCGAAAGCCATCTGTATCCGGAAAATAATATAATCAGCTGAAATAATATCTTAATGGCAAGAAGAAATACCAGCTGAAAAGCCTGGCTTGAAATGAAATTTATTCTGAGCCTGTTAAGATGCTGTAAGAAATTCTGTAATTTATTATCCTGAGCTAATTCCAAAAAATTATTTTACTGATTTTTAAAAAGCTTTATTCTGAACGTTGTTCCTTTGCCTATGCCTGATTCCACAAGGAAAAGTTTTCCCTTATGATAATCCTCTATTATTCTTTTTGATAAGCTCAGACCGAGACCCCATCCTCTTTTTTTTGTGGAAAAGCCGGGACGGAAAACATCTTTCTTGAATCTTGTATCAATTCCTTTTCCATTGTCCGTCACATCTATCTGAACCTCATCTTTGGAATTTGTTATATTAAAAACAATTTTTCCGTTTGTTTTTTCCATTGCATCAAGTGCGTTCTTCATTAAATTCTCGATCACCCACTCAAACAATTCCTTGTTAATGCTTGCATCAGCTTCACCGTTGCTTTTTATGTCAACGATTATTTTCTTCATCACTTTTCCGTCTTTACTGACAAGAGAAGGTATTCTTTTTTCAAAATAATCAGCTACCTTCCTTACTACTCCTGTGACATTCTGCAATTCCAGCTTTGGCTGTGAACCTATCTTCGAGAACCTGCCTGCTATCTTATCAAGTTTGTCAATATCTTTGCTGATCTCGCCTGTGATCTCCCTGAGATCTTCTGTCTGCGGCTCAATATTTCTGAGCATTTCTAACCATCCCATAAGCGATGATAAAGGAGTGCCGAGCTGATGAGCAGTTTCACGCGAAAGGCCTACCCAGATATTGCTCTGCTCATTCTTCTTAATGTAAGAGAATCCAATGTATCCGAGAAATACGAAAATACCGGCAATCAGGAATTCAAATACCGGCAGCAGCTTCAGTTCAGTTACAAGACCTGACTGTCCGTAATGTACATAATTCAGAATTACGGAATCCTTATAAGATACGACTATGGGCGGGTTTATCTCATCCATTTCCCTCGCTTTCTTTAAAAGTATCTGCGTTTTCTTAATCTCCGGCAGCGTAGTATCAAAATCAACATTCTTTGTGAGTATGACCTCTTTCTGTTCACGGTCAGTTGCAATGATCGGAAAGTCTATCTGCGGGATGATCTGATCGAAAATAAATCCGTACTCGCCTGAAGAGTTTTCATCATTGGCAAGATATTCCATTGATTTGGCATAAAGTCCTGCAATGTCCCTTTCCCGCTTCTGAATTTTCTGCGCAAGAGTCTGTGTATAATACAAAACGATAAAAGCAATCAACACACCGCTTACTATTAAAGCGATTTTTATATTTTGTGAGCCAAATTTATTCATTAAGCTAAGGATTTCGTTTTAATATATTGTATATAAATGCTTATTTAAATTTATTTATTCTTGTCCAAAAAATTATTCATACTTTCTGTACTGTCAGTCATTCTGCTGATCTCATTTTTAATATCATTATCTGTCGGAAGTGTGTCAGTTTCATTCGGGGAAATGATGAATATTTTTTCCGCAGGTAATGAAACGAGCCGCAGGATACTCTTGGACATAAGATTACCCAGGGTTTTAAATGCAATGCTTGTCGGAGCTTCCCTGTCATGCTCGGGAATAATTTTGCAGTCAATGCTTCGAAATAATCTCGCCGAACCCGGACTGCTCGGGATCTCCGCAGGAGCCGGACTGGGTGCAATATTAATTTTCATTCTGCCCGTGTCAGTTCCGTTCATGTTCATTACACCCGTTTCATTTTTATTTGCCGTTACTACAACCGGTATCATTTTTTATTTTGCAAAAGGTTTTGGAAATAAAAATTTTAACTCTATCTCAACCAACAAGATAATTCTTACGGGGATAGCCATCAGCGCTCTGATCTCATCGGTTAACGGATTCCTGCTTCTCATATCCGGCAGTTCCGTGAATCAGATTTTATACTGGCTGAACGGCGGATTCTCCGGAAGAGGCTGGAATGAGTTTTCTGTAGGAATAATTTTTGCAGTAACGGGTATTATAGGTTCGGTTTTAATTTCAAAAGATCTGAATGTTATGAATCTCGGTGATGAATTATCCGTTTCACTCGGACTTAACTTAAAAAGATTTCAGAAAGTTTCTGTTATTCTTTCATCACTGCTCGCTGCCAGCGCTGTATCAATTGCCGGGATCATCAGCTTTGTCGGACTGATCGTTCCGAATTTATCCAGACTGCTTATCGGCGATGATCACCGGTACGCTGTCCCGTGTTCTGTGATTCTCGGAGCAATATTTTTATTAGTATCGGATACGATTGCAAGAACTGTTATTTCACCTGCAGAAATACCCGTCGGTATTATAACGTCATTTATCGGTGCTCCGGTGTTTATTTGGCTGATACTTAGGAAAAAAGGTTGAGTGTGTTGAGTGTGGACAATAAATACATACAAATGAGATTTCTTTACACTCTGCCATAGAACCTGTCATTCCCGCGTGCTCCTGGCGGAAATCCAATCAGCAAAGCTTAATAAAATTTATTAATGTAAATTAATATTTGTAAATATAGTGTGATAACAAGAAATGGATGCAATGAACAGCAGAGAACTTTGATAATAAATGATTGGATCCCCGCCAAAAACATGCGGGGATGACAAATTTGAAGATTCTGATAAATTTAAACTCTTTATATCTATGAACACAAGTAACACTATTGCCGCAATCTCCACTCCCCTCGGCGAAGGAGGAATAGCCGTAATCAGGATTTCCGGTGAAAATACATTCAGTATAGTTGAGAAAATTTTCTTCAGAGATAAATCCGGAAAAAATAAGATCAATGTTTCAGAATTAGATTCACACACGATTCACTTCGGTTACATCTTTGAAAATGAATCGATCATAGATGAAGTTTTGATATCAATATTCAAAGAGCCGCATTCTTATACAGGGGAAGATGTGATTGAAATATCTTCTCACGGCGGAGTTTATATTTCACGGAAGATTTTAAGATTAATATTAAATAACGGGGCAGTTCATGCTGAACCCGGAGAGTTTACCAAACGCGCTTTCTTGAACGGCAGAATTGATCTGGCGCAGGCGGAAGCGGTTGCAGATCTTATAAGATCAAAGACTGAATCAGCGCATTCTTCGTCCATTAGACAGCTTGAAGGTTCATTATCGGATTTTGTAAACAAGACCAGGCAGGATATTATAAACATTGTATCTCTTGTCGAACTCGAACTGGATTTCGCAGAGGAAGGACTGGAGTTCATAAAGAAAGAAGAAATAAAAAACAAAATCGGTGAGCTTAATAATAAATTAAAAAATATAATTTCTTCATACATTACAGGAAAAGTAATAAGAGAAGGTGTTAATCTTGTTATAGCCGGCAAGCCTAACAGCGGCAAGTCATCGCTTTTTAATTATTTATTGAAAACGAACAGGGCGATAGTAAGTGAAATTGCGGGAACGACCAGGGATTATATTGAAGAGAGTTTGATCATAAACGGAGTACTCTTTAATCTTATTGACACCGCAGGTCTGCGTCACTCATCAGATATAATAGAAAGCGAAGGGATTAAGAGAAGTCACGGAAAGATGAAGGATGCTGATCTAATTTTGTATCTTATTGACTCATCTCAGAAACAGGAAGAGATAAAAAAGGATATTAAGAATTTCAATGATTCTGTCAGCAATGAAAAAGCAATACTTGTTCATTCAAAATCCGATCTGACAAAAGATATTGCTCAGGAGTCAGGTATTAACATTTCTCTGCTCAATGACGATACAATAGAAAAGCTTAAGAATGAAATGACGGCATTTGTACATTCAAAGGAAATAAAATTATCAACTGATGATATTATCCTGACCAACCTCAGGCACAGGATCTGTCTTGAGAATGTCGTTAGTTCATTGAACGATGCTGTCAAAACAATTGATGACGGAATGAGCGGTGAGTTCATTTCAGTCGACCTCAGAAATTCGCTCAAGTATCTTGGGGAGATAAC
>CAZLOL010000178.1:0-7911 GCA_964561045.1 uncultured Ignavibacteriaceae bacterium
GCAACAGCTCTGTGCATCTGAGGTCCGGGCATTACTGTGACGCCGAGATATTTTATGTTCTTTTCATTAATTAAATTTATAAGAGTATTCTCAACATCTTTGTCAAGATTCTCATCTACAATCTCATAATCATATTTCCCTTCCAGAAAAGCACCGAGATATAAAAGACTGTTGGGTACACGGAATCCTGAAACAGCACTCTTTGGATTGAGTAGAATTATCATTGGCTCATTTGAGTTATCTGCAGTACAGGTTTATTAATATCAGACTTAAATTTTAATAATTGTGTAATCATAAGAAAGATCTCTGTAAATGTCAGAGCTACTGCGCAACCGGTGTAGTCATACATTTTTATCAAAATAATGCTTAAAATTATATTTAAACTCCATGCTATAATTAAAATCCTGGTAAGAAATATCTCATTGTATTCTGAAAATAAAAATGACTGAGTTACTGTATATACCAAAACCGGTATCATAGTAAATGAAAGTATCTTCAGTACAATAACTGAATCTTCAGATTTAAATGTAAGATCTATCAGATTTCCCGCATTTAAATATAATGGAACTGTGACTATAAGTCCAAGCGTAAATGAATACAGGATGAATTTTTTAGTTAATTCGGTTTTTGTCTTCAGATCGTTTTTAATATTTGATATAGCCGGGTAGAAAGAATTGAACAGCGCACCGGAAAATAACCCGATCCCGTTTACAAACCTTGATCCTGCCGAATAAATACCAACTGATACAGCCGTTGAAAAATATCCCAGCAGTATCACGTTAAGTCCTTTAATGGAAAGCATAAGAAAATTATTCACAAAGAAAACCGAACTCTCTTTTAAAATTAAAGTGAATTTCTCTTTTAATGGCTGATCTGAATTTAAAATGTTTCCATTCTTATATTTTAAATTGAATTCACTAACGACATTTCTATTTGCAAGCATAAGTAACAGAAGCGTTATGATGTCAAGTATCAGAATGCAGAGCATTACAGCACTCAGCCCGTAACCTTTGGTCAGAATAAAATAAGAAAGAGTAAGCTGCAAAAAAGAGTTTGCACTTTTTATTATAACAGGATATTTCTGATTCATAAAACTTCTGATCGATGCTTCATATGTTGACATCAGGCTCCTAGGTAAAATCAGAACCACACCAATAAAGAAAGCCGGATAAAATATTTTAGTAAAGAACAGAAAAGCAGTTATGAATATAACTATTAGAATTAATACAGATAAAATAATTTTTATAAGATTAAAACTATTTATAATATCTTCAGCATTGAATTTTTTCTCCCCTAACTTTCTCACCAGTAAAGTCGAAAGTCCGAAATCGGATACTATGCCGAGAATCAGAACAAAAGCAAATATCAGGCTGTAATCTCCTAAAGCTTCTATGCCAAGAAACCTTGAAACAAGCACAGCAAGTATAAATGAACTTGCATAGCTGACTGCATTAAGAATCAATACGAGCAAAGAGCCTTCTGATATTTTTTTTATGTGCTGCTTTACCATTCTGATTTTATGTGATTGGGCAGAACATTTAATTTACCTATGAACAGTTCAATTTTACTGATGACTTCATTCATATCAAACTGTTCCATGCACTTTGGTGAATCATAAATACAATTAACTGTCTTTGAATTGCTGATGCTCATGCACGGGCTGCATTCAAGATTCTTATAGAACACAAGGCTCTTATTGCTTAAGGGACCATATCTGACCGGAGTTTCCGGACCGAAAAAAGCTATAACAGGAATGTTCAGTGCTGAAGCAATATGCAGCGGTCCGCTGTCATTTGTTATCAGACAGCTAGAAGAACTGATCAGTGCAGTTAACTCACTTACAGAAGTCTTTCCGCTCAGATCATTTACCAGGTCTTTGTTTTTAATATTACTAAAAATACTTTTTACATACTCTGCTTCATTATTTGACCCTGTCAGGAAAACTTTATATTTGAATTTTTCTGTAAAATGATTGATGATCTCAATAAAGTTTTTCTCCGGCAGCCTTCTTTCATAGGCGAGTTTGCTGGCATTTACATTAACGACAATCTTCATTAAACCATTGCTGTTATCTGAAATTGATTTCAGGTCAGGAAATTCAGGCTGAACAGAGTTCAGAGATCTGACAGATCCGTCAGCATTTACAAGATGAAGAAAATTATCTTTTGTATGAATATGGTCATTAAAAAGAATTGTTTCAGTAAACAATATTTTTCTGTTATTCTTTAAATTATCGAATCCGAAGCTTTGTCTGCATTTCAGCATTGATATTACTACAGCCGAAAAGTAAGTGTAAAACTCAAAATCATAAACAGCATCAAAGCTTATATTTCTTAACTGTTTTGTCTTGTTTATAAAATCAGAAATAAAAGCTCCTGGTTTGGATATATCAACAGTTATGATCTCATCTGCAGACCTTAATTCCCGGCAGATTTCATAGTTACCGTTAAGCGTTAGAAAGAAAATTTTTGAATCCGGATAGGCTTCCCGTACTTTCCTGACTGCCGGTGAGGTCAATACTATGCTGCCGATACCCCAGAATTTTATGAAAAGTATATTGTTGCTCATTCCGGTTTTTTGAATCCTCTTATTGCCAAATAATTTTTTAAAACCTGAAATAATAAAAACCAATATTCTTCCTAAGTATTCATCGATATATTTCATTAAGGAAACAGACATATTTATTTGTTTATTCTGATTTCATACAACGCCGTAAACCCAACCCCCCGCTTTCTGTCTGAACAGAATATTATCCCGGAATCATCTGCGTTAAATACAGGATAATAATTAAATGAATTTCCCGATGTAATCTGTTCAGTTTTATTCTCCGGAATTCTTTCGAGATATATTTGCCGGTCTTTTGAATAGCATTTCAACTTTCTGTCTTTGGAATATCTTGCTGATGAAGAATCATTCCTCACTGCAATTAATGTTTCACTCAAGGAATTCACTGACAGCTTTTTATAATTTATATTTCTTTTATCTATTGTTTCAAATTCTATATCACTGATGTTTATAAACCGCGGACCAAAAACACTTTCTTTATCAAACTTAAATCCGAAGTTTGAATTCAGAACGAACTTCTCATTTCTGCATTCGGTAAAGATAATGTCACTGCCTTTCAAATCTGGCATTGAGATCATGTAGTTTGAATTAGCAAGAATATTTATTGCACCGTCATCTTTATTATTGTTTAATGCAAGTGACATACGGGACATTACAAGTACGAGAAAAACATAAGCGAATGAATATCTCAGTTTAGAACTTATTGAAATTTTTTTACCTGCTGGATTTCGCATTAAGAAAAGAATATTTAACCAGAAAAAAAGCAGTATGAATAGTTTTACATAACCGAGAAAAAAGTAAGGCGTGTTCTTTGTAATGCTAATAGCATACAGTGACATAGGACTGTTCATAATAATAAAAAAAATAAGCATTAATCCTGTGATAAGATATTTCTTTTCAGAAATGTAATGACTGACAAGAATCGCAATTGCGGGTATCAATATGACATACTGGTAAGATGCATTCACCGGAAGCAGCAGCATGCAGACAAAGCAGAATAGAGATATCTGAAGATTTAACTTATCATTCTTACCATCAGAATTGATTACAGTAAATACAGAAGCAAACAGAACACCAAAATAGAAAACATATTTGAAAATAAAATACAGCTGCTGACTTTCTGTGAGTGGATATGGATTAAGAGCCGGCTCACTGTAGAATAAGGTGTGAAGCATTGAGATTACCGATTGAAATTCAGATGCATACACTGTTCCGACCCAGCCGTCGCTGATGCGTGGCATTATAGTTGTGTAATAAAATAAATTTAAATCCCATCCTGTTACCGTAAAAACGATTAGATTTAAGAACAGGAAGAACAATACTGAAGCTGCAGCAAACTTAAACTTTTTTCTGCATAAGAATAAAAGCAAAAAGAATACTGTGTAGAATTTCAACAGCACACTGAGCGAGAACAGAAAAGCTGCGGGAATATCTTTCCCTTTATACAAAAAATAAATTGAAGCGGTGAATAACATTAAAACCAATAGATATGCTTGTCCGAAGAAGAAATTGTTCACGAATGCATAACCCGATGCAAAGAATAGTATACCGGTAAAAAAAAAATTCAGTCCGGATATTTTTGAAATAAAAAATATGCTCATCAGGAAAAATATTATATTAAAAATATTCCAGAATAATTTCGCAGTAAGAGGTTCAAGCCTTGCCAGAGGCAGCATCAGCAGTGCATTTACGGGTGGATAAGGAACGAATGAAACGAACTGATCTTCAATGCCATAGTAAAGTACCTTCTTGTTGAATTCAACATTGTCATAGCCGGCTTTCAGATCTTTACCGTCTAGAAATATATTAGACGATACATAATAATTAGGAAAGTCTGTATTGATCCTTTTTAAAGAAGGAAAAAATACAAATGCAAAAAACAGGACAGTTAAAATAGAAAATATGACAGCATGAAATGTCTTATTGCTGAAAATACTTTCCATTTTTTAACGATTCCTTCTCTTCAGAACAATTATAAAATGATCACCTATCCTGTTCAGGGGAAACACACCTTTTGTTATTTCGTCCAGTTTCATTAAAGCTTTTACCACAGGCTTTGCTCTGTTATATATACCGAACATATATGGCGGCGGCGTGAAGAGTCCGTGAGAATAAATTTTTTCGGTTTCAAAATATTTTCCGAAACTTTCTGCAAATACATCCGGGGAAAAATAAAATGATTTTATTTTGAATTCACTCAGTCCTGCTTCTATGCCTTCTTTTCTGAATCTTCTGAACGAATTTGCCGGATCAAGTTTTAAAAGGTAATAAAAAATTTCCCAGGGGCAGAATGAATTCATAACAACGGCAATGAACTTCCCACCGGGTTTGATTCTTTCTCCAAGCGACTTAGACAACTTGTCAAAATCATTTATGCAGTTAAGTCCGCCGAAGTTGGATACCGCTCCGTCAAAATCCATTTCAGGAATTTTATATATCTCATTAAAAGAAAGATTTTTCACACTTATGAATTCTTCTAAATTTTTTTTTTCGATCTTGTCTTTAAGCTTGCCGAGCATTTCATCCGATATATCAGTAGCTAAAACTTTAATTCCTTTCGAAGCCAGATAAACAGCATCAATTCCCGTTCCCGCATTAAGCTCAAGCAGCTTATCCCCTTTTTGGAAATAAGTCAGATACATCCCATAGACAGTATTCCTCATCCATTGAAGGATAGCATTTTCCCTGTCCTCTTTGTCGAATGAATCTGATATTTTATTGAATGAATCTTTTGTATGTATTAAATAATCTTCCACTATCTATAATTTTATTCATCACAAAACTGAAATTTTACCACAGAGATAAAGAGAACACAAAGTTTTACATAGTAATAATAATAAGAATTGTTTTCATAATTTAATAAGTAATTCAGATTATCGAAATACAAAGTATTTTAAAAAAAAATGTGATGCTTAAAATTCGAAATCCCAAATCTAACAACTCTGTGGTGAAATCATTTAATCCTTAAACACTCTTCAGTTGATAAGAGCTGATAAGCTCTTTCCTTTTTTCTTTCTTCTCAGAAAACTTCAGTCTGATGGAATTCCACCACCAGCCGGCTAAATAGTATGGCAGCTTCCATGCTGAATTAAATCTTTTAAATGGATCATTCAATATCTGCCTCGATCTGAATTCCTTATGAACTTTCTTATGCAATATCTTGTAATATTTCGTTGTGTACTCACCATCAAACATCATTTCAAAATCATCTGATCTTTCCCAGTTCCTTTTTGTTTTCATCTGAGATAAAACCCTGTCGTAAAACTTTGTTCCGGGCAGCGGATAAGAAACAGATATACCTATGTCGTCAGGCATTAAGTCATTTACCATCTTTACTGTCAAATCAATTTCATCTTTCGTCTCACCGGAATAACCAAACTGCAGAAAGAAACACGTCTTTATATTATTCTTCTTCAGAAGTTTTCTTGCTTCGTATATCTGTTCAACCTTTGTTCCTTTATCCATAGCGTCGAGAACCTTCTGCGAGCCGGATTCCGCACCGATCCAGATTGAATCACAGCCTGCATTTGCAAGATGTAATATGTTGTTTTCTTTCAAAAGCAGGTCAGCTCTTGATAAACATTTGAATTTTATCTTTGCATCTTCCTCATTTACAGCTTCATCAAACTTATTTATCCAGTTCGGCTTCAATCCGAATATATCATCACAGAACCAGATGTGATCAGGTGAATATGATTCTTTCAGGAATTTTAATTCAGCTACAACATTCTCCGGGCTTCGTGAATTATAAACCTGACCATAGATCGGCTTCGCGCACCAGTTGCAATGATACGGACATCCTCTTGTTGTCACTATATTCATCGAAAAGTATCCGTGATGCTTTTTCCATAGCTCCCTGTATATGTCAATATCGATCAAACTTCTGTCTGGAAAAGGAAGCGAATCAGGATCTTTTATGACCTGTCTTTTATCTGTTCGTATGATCTCATTATTTTGAATGTAAGCAAGTCCGTTTATTTCTCGAAGTTCTATTTGAGAAGTGCTGTTCAGTTTATCGGCAATTTCACCAAGAGTAATTTCCCCTTCGCCGCATATTATATAATCTGCTTTGTTTAGAAAATATTTATCCAGATGATCAGTAGCATCAGAGCCAGAAACAATGACTTTGCATCCGGATTCATTTGCGATTCTGCTCATTTTAAAAGCAGCTTCACGCATTCTTGTCAGACACATCTTTGTCAGATAATTAAATCCGTCATCGTAGATAACGAAAATATCCGGCTTGTGAAGCTGAAGTTCTTTTGTAAGATCAGTTTCAGAATCTGCAAGCATTGTATCAAACAATGATACAGTATAACCTTTTTGTCTAAGGTATGAAGCGGCGTAGAGTGTCCCGAGCGGAGCATAGAGATTCATTGCGTTATATTCTTTGGGGTCCTGTTTGAGGAAGTAGGAGCTGGCGAGGAGTATTTTATTCATCACATTTCAGATCAAATTTTTCCAGACGCACTTTGTAAAAATTCATAATTACTTTCTGCATATTTCCCGGATGTGTCTTTGAAACACTTGATGTGGAAGTGAACATCTGCTCTCTTTCACAGTCGCTATATTGTGAATATTTATTCTTCCAGTGACCGGTTGTTTTTTTCATGAAATAATTATCCAGTTTATCTCCGAACTTTCCCTTAAAGAATAACTCCGTAAATTTCTGTAAATAACTTTTCCTGTTATTCACTTTAAATCCGGAAGAATTAAAATACGGATCTCCTATTTTGTAATTAGGAAAATATTCCTTTACCCAGAGATTAGCTTCAAGGAATTTATTCATAAGACCGGTATTGAAAGTGGATTTGATGTGGACAATTTCAGTTGCTATAAAAATATTCTTTTCAAAGATGCTGAGTGAATCTTCAGAGATAAAATAATTTATACAGAAATACTTGTGACTGTTGAAGAGTAGTACTTTTTTAAAAAGCATCAACAGAGTTCTGCTGATCCATAGCCGGCTCTTTTCAGTTACAACCATAAAATCCAGATCGCTGTCGGGCATTGAGCTGTTTTTCGAAAGTGAACCTGTGACGAACACAGCCCGCACAAATGGAAATCTTTTAATGACATGAGTAACAAACTTAGCCAGCTTCCAGCTTTTCTTTGAATATGACTCTCTCGCCTTTCTTAATTCTATATAATATTCATTCCCGTCGATGAAATAATAATTTTCTTTTGTGCTTACTTTAGGATTTTCTTTTGATATCTGCAATAGTACATCGCTCACATCTTTTCTCGTAATGGAATTATGAGGAAGTAGAGAAAATATCTCATCAGGCTTCAAAGGATGTTTGAAGATGTCATAGTATAAAAGCGTTTTTAATATATTTTCTTTTA
>CAZLOL010000179.1:0-6665 GCA_964561045.1 uncultured Ignavibacteriaceae bacterium
TTGTATCTTTATGCTTTTTCTTTGGTAGTTAAGCACTCAATTTCTGATAATTAAAATTTTTAGAACTATTACAAAAATGAAAACTTCATGATCTACAGGATCACAAATATGTTCAGGGAATTCCTGGAGAATAAAAAAGCCGGCGGAATCATTTTGATCTTATGCACGGCAGTTTCTATGATCATAGCAAACTCAAGCTTTGGAGACGGATATATACATTTCTGGCATTCTGTTATTGGATTTAATTTCGGCAGCATTGATCTGAATTATTCCGTTGAATTCTGGATCAATGACGGTTTAATGGTTATTTTCTTTCTTCTCGTCGGACTTGAAATTGAAAGAGAACTTTATGTCGGAGAATTATCAGAATTAAAAAATGCAATGCTTCCCGTATTCGCTGCAGCAGGCGGCATGCTTGTTCCGGCGCTGCTTCATTTCAGCTTCAATGCAGGTACAGATACTCAATCGGGTATTGGGATTCCCATGGCAACAGACATTGCATTTGCATTAGGCGTACTTTCACTTCTTGGCAGCCGCATACCGGTATCCGTAAAGATATTCTTAACCGCACTTGCAATTATTGACGACCTTGGCGCAATAATTATAATCGCACTGTTTTACACAAAAGGTTTTTCTTTCACATACTTTATACTTTCCGTAACGGTCTTCCTGCTTTTGCTGTTGATCAGAAAGCTTAATGTGATGAAGTTAATTTATTATATCATACCGGGTATACTGATGTGGTACTTCATGCTAAAGTCCGGTGTCCATCCTACCATTACTGGAGTGCTGCTTGCTTTTGCAATTCCCTTTAAAAACAAAAACGGAGAATCTCCTTCGGTAAAGCTTGAGCATTCTCTGATCAAGCCCGTTTCTTTTCTGATCCTTCCTTTATTTGCTCTGGCTAATACGGGGATAATATTTTCCGACGGCTGGTACAGCGGAATATTTTCAAACAACAGTCTTGGTATTATTACAGGGCTTGTTATAGGTAAACCTGCCGGTATATTGCTGTTCAGTTTTTTAGCAATCAGAACAGGTCTCGGAAATTTACCTTCAGACATTGACTTCCGGCATATTACAGGGGCAGGAATACTCGCTGGAATCGGGTTTACAATGTCAATATTCATTACTCTTCTTGCTTTCACTGATGCTGAAGTGATGGTTAATTCAAAGATCGCTGTTTTGCTGGCATCCCTGATCTCAGGTACGGTCGGATTTCTGTTTTTAAGATCAACCTCCGGTTCATCTGAATAATTATTTTACGCGAAACTTCAGTTTCCTTGTTTCGTTTATTCTTAATACAACTCATTTCAAATTGAGAACTTTAAAACAAAAAATCATAATTCAGCTGTTTGTAATTTATCTCAGATACCTGATCGGAGGAGCCTTTGTATTTGCTGCCATTGTCAAGATCAAAGGGGAGAGATTCACTACACTTGACGGAACCAATTCACCGCTGAATTCTCCTTTCCATTTGTTTGAAACATTATATCAGTCAGGGTTGTACTGGAAATTCCTTGGAGTTGGTCAGGTGGTCGCAGGATTTTTGTTAATGACTCAGAGATATGCAAAGCTCGGAGCCCTGATGTTTCTTCCAATCATTTCAAATATTTTTGTGATAACTGTTTCTTATGATTTCAAAGGTACTCCCGTAATTACCGGATTGATGTTGCTGGCTAACATTCTGCTTGTACTTTGGGACTGGGACGAACTGAAAATACTTTTTAACCTGACCCCTCTTCCTGAAAACAAAAATACATGGATGAATGATAAAGTCTGGGAGATCACAGGGCTTGCATTGTTCCTGTTTGATGCTTCTTACAGATTCTTTACAAGCGGCTATAATATTTTTCTGTGGTTTGGGATCTGCTGTTTAATAGCCCTGACAGGTTTAATGTTAGGTTTGAAAAGAAAGAAATTGTATTTATCTTCAGATGTTACTGTAAAAAATGATAAACCTGTTTAAAATTTTTATAGATCACTTTATCAGAATCATCTTCTTTATCTGTTTAAAGTTATCAGAGGTCAATTCATAATAATAAACTCCCGAAGCAAGATTACCGGCATTGAATTTTACAACGTAACTTCCCTGTATAAGTTTTTCATTCAAAAGCGAAGCAACTTCTTTTCCCGTCATATCATAGACCTTCAAATTTGTTTGACCTGATTTACTTATGCTGAATTTAATGTTCGTTTCAGGATTAAAAGGATTCGGATAGTTCTGATATAAGTTAAAATCTGCCGCTTCATTTGTTCCTTCAATTCCTGTTACAGGAATATATTGTGTAACAGGCTCAGTAATAGTGACATGTCCTCCCGGAGGAGTATTGCCAGCAACTACTTCACCATAATAAGTGCTTCCTATTATATAAGGATATTCCGGATTTCTCTGCTGATCAATTGTAATAAAATAAGCATAAGTTCCGGCAGGATATTCCGGAGTAACACAAAATCTTCCGTTATGGGAATCAAGATCAAAACTGCCTGTTGCAGGTTCGTAATCTTCAGTAAAACAGCCCAGCGGATATTGAGTACTGACAGGCGGTCCCCATTGATTAGATGGGAGAACTGTTCCGTCGGGCAACGTAGTTCTTGTTGTTATGTTTCTTTTTACAAATCCAGTTCTCATTCTTCTTATTCCGCCTGTGCCGTTTGCATTTGCATAAGAATACGGACCATAAAGCGGATACCCGTCAAACATATATCCAAGTATCGGAGAATGCATTGTCGAATCAGGTGAATATAATTTTTTCATATTTATATGATAGTGATATGATCTCTGCGGAGAAGGATGTCCGCCTGAAGTATCAAAACTTACTGCTTCAAAATACTGTGCAAGCCTGTGCCATATATTCTGATTATTGTATGACATTGCATCGCCTCCATTGAACAGAACAACTCCGTTTATCAATACACCAATCTGTCCGTTGCCTGCTGCAGACGGCGTAGGATCAGGAACGGGTAACCTTGCTATTTTAAAAACCCAGTTCTGATTTGTCGGAGTGTTAGGGTTCATTGCCCATGGACCGATAGTGTAAGAGGGTATGCCGGTGCACTTCACATACGAAAAATTTGTGGAGTAATATACTTCCTGTACATCTGCAAGTATTCCATTGTAACCCGTCACTCCCGTCAGGTTTTGTTTCCATGAATAAATCTCCGGAGTTATCTGTGCTTGTACCGATGACACAAATAAGTAAAGTAATGCAATGAGAAATGTTTTCATTTTTAAATATTAATTTATTTTTATAAGCTGATTTAAGGTGTGATCTTATTTACAAATTTACCGGCATTATTATAAGTGAGTGTCAGATCGTTCAGGTCAACCATTCTGTCACCCGTCACATCTGTATTCAAATATCCCTGAAGAAAATTAGCCGCATCGTTGAATATCAGTACTACATCGGAAAGATCAACTGTTCCGTTCTGATCTACATCCCCGCAGAAGATCCCGTATCTCAGAGGTGAGCTGTCCACCTGAACTGAGTTGGAACCAAATGACTGTGAAAGTCCCGAAGTAAAGTCATATGTTTCGGGAATCTCAGCTTCAATCAGCTCGCCGAAACTTTTACTCCAGGTGGTAACTGAATTCCGATGCTTCAATTCTATATAATAATTTCCTGTTGCTCCGGCTTGAAAAACAAAACTTCCGGAAAAGTTTAATGAATCTATAACAGCAGCCGCAGAATCCGAGACAGTATACGGAGCAAAGTTTTTTCTCAGGTATAATTTTACTGTATCTTTCATGCTTAGAACACCGGTACCGGAATTATAAAAACCTTCAGGAATAACTTTGACCGTTACAAATAGTTTCGGGGTGTACTGTGTTACTGCTTCTGAAATAGTAATGTGTCCACCGGGAGGTATATTGCCGGGAATAACTTCACCGTAGTAAGTGCTTCCGATTATGTATGGATATTGCGGATTTCCAAGCGAGTCAATTGTGATGAAGTATGCATATATTCCGTTTGGATATTCCGGAGTTACAGAGAATCTTCCGTTGTGCGAATCGAGATCAACATTAACTGAAGCAGGTTCATAATCTTCCGTGAAGCAGCCTAACGGATAAGTAGAACTTACTGCAGGTCCCCATTGATTTGAAGGAAGTACGGTTCCGTTTGGAAGAGTAGTTCTCACAGTTATATTTCTTTTTGCATAACCGCTCCGCATTCTTCTGATATCGCCTGTTCCGTTTGAATTGGAAAAAGCATAAGGACCATAAAGAGGATAACCGTCAAACATGTATCCGAGTATCTGGGAATGCTGAGTGGAATCGGGAGAATATAATTTCTTCATATTGATATGATAATGATAAGCTCTCGACGGAGCGGGATGACCGCCGGATGTATCGAAGCTCACTGCTTCAAAATACTGCGCAAGTCTGTGCCAGATATTCTGATTATTATAAGACATTGCATCACCCGCATTAAAAAGTACAACACCGTTTTTTAAAACTCCTATTTGTCCGTTGCCTGCCGTTGCAGGAGTAGGATCGGGAACCGGGAACCTTGCAATTTTAAAAACCCAGTTTTGATTTGACGGAGTATTCGGATTCATTGCCCACGGTCCGATCGTGTAAGAAGGTATGCCGGTACATTTAACATAAACGAAATTTGCGGAATAATAAACCTGCTGAACATCGGCTTGTATTCCATTATAACCTGTTTGGCCGGTTGTATTTTGTTTCCATGAATATATTTCCGGATACTGCTGCGCACAGACAGCTGTCACCGTTAAAAAACAGAAAGCAGCAATGATAATTTTCAAGTTTGATTTTTTATTTTATTATTAATTTTTAAAGCTCTCAAGAAGTTTTGCATTCTCTTCGGAAAGGCTCATAGCCACGAGCATTCCGTTATGATTGAACGCAATATGTTTCTGATCAGGAAGTGTATTAAATACCATCGTAACAATAAGAGAGCTGTCTTTATAAAAACTCATTGTACCTGTGGAAGTACAATAGATGTAGGTGAAAGGATCATAAGTAATTATATTTCTGACGCGACTGATATTTTTAATATCATCTACTTCTTTTGAAATGATGATAATTTTATTTGCTGAATCAAAATCCGATTTGAAATCAAATTTAATTTTATTTGCCTGTGAAATATCGGGATGATCTGAGAACTGCTTCTGCTTTCCGCATGAGCATGTTAACATTACAATTAAAATAATTAAAACTCTGTTTTTCATTTTATAAAATTTAATTACCGGGAGGAGGTCTGTTCCCCGGACCCATCATTTTTAATGCTTCGTTTATAATTTCATCAAATTTTTTCTTTTGATCTTCATTACACAGTTCTTTTAGTTTGCTAAAGTGACGGAATGTAATTAATTCTGTTTGCTTCTGATAATTTCCTATCTCTGAGGCTATTTTCTCCGCTGCTGCAGTATCTCCTTCCGATTTCGAAAAGATACTCCATAAATCATCTTTTTCTCTTCTGATATTTTCACGAATGCTTTTCATTCCGGACTGATGCTCTTTTATCAATTTGTCATACTCCTGAATTTGAATTTCATTAAGCTTAAGTTCCTGAATAATGAATTCTCTTGGTCCTCCTTCCGGCGGTCTCCTGTCATCATTTGATAATCTGTCATCATACAGAGGTCGTTCTCTTCCCGGCATATCATTGTCAGAATTTTTTTTTGAACTATTGAACCATAAGAAGCCAAGAATAAAAATATTAGAGATCAGAAGTATTACTACTGCTGCTGTTAAAAATTTATTTTTATCGAAGTAATTCATTTATAATAATTATATTCGTCAGCTCCTGAAAAATATTCTTTTGAAAATTCCTGCAGCTCTTTTGTATAATTGTTCTTATTTCCGTTTGATATTTTACTTTCATTCTTATGAAATTTTATAACCGAAAAAATATTCATTATCAGTATTAAGGCAAATACTAATATATATTTTCCCGCATAACTGTTTTCTTTAATAAAGTTATTATCACTATTATTTATTCCGGCAATGATCTTTTCAAACAGTATATCATCAGGTTCTGATCTTTTAAGATTTTCCAGGCTGTTAAAAACATCTTCAGTAAATTTATTTGTCTTATTCTTATTCATTTTTTAAACAGCTGATTTCTTAAGTTTTATTGTTAGACGGAAAAATTATTAAATCCCTGCGGTCAGGACTTATAATATTTTTCAAGATTTTTTTTAAGATTAGACTTGGCTCTGAAAATAAGAGATTCGACAGATGAGACTGATGTTTCCATAACTTCACTGATCTCAGCGTAACTTAGCTGTTCAACTTTATTAAGCACAAAAGCAATGCGCTGATTTTCCGGAAGCTTTTCAATCTCCATAAAAAGTATTTTCGACAGCTCTTTCTTATCCGTTTCGACTCCCGGGTGTTCATAATTTACAAACTGTTCTTTATCGCTGCCATCATCTTTTTCGAAAAGATTCGTGAAAAAAGCAAACCGCTTCTTTGCTTTCTTTTTCCTCAGTTCATCAAGGCATTTTGTGATCGTGATCCTGTAGATCCATGTGGAAAGTCTGGATTTTTCATTGAAGTGTTTTATTGATTTAAATACCTGAATAAATACTTCCTGCGTAATGTCTTCTGCTTCACTTTCATTTGTAAGAAAACCGGCAGCAGTATTGTAAACCATCGCTTTATATTGATCAAACAGCTGTTTAAAGGCTTTTTC
>CAZLOL010000179.1:6765-7875 GCA_964561045.1 uncultured Ignavibacteriaceae bacterium
TTCAATAAACCATTTGAATCAGATTCAAATTAAACATCTGAATTCATTTAAATCCCAAATCCAAAATTCCAATTCCCCAATTCTAAAAATGGGCTATTTCACCTATCCGCAAATAAGTAAAACTCCCTATTCTATTTTTTCAATATATTTCTGATTATTGTAAAGAATTAACTGAAGAACAAATTATTGCAAGCACAAAATAAATTAAAGGAGAACAGATATGAAAAAATATTTTTCAGGATTTACTTAGCCTAAGTAAAATTAATTTTACCGTAATTTTCTAATAATATTTATAAATCAAAGGAGGATAACAAAATGAAAGGTCAAATTAAAATTTTCATAAAGCTATTAACTATTTCAGTATTATTCATTACTTCCTGTAACAATGACATTATTTCAACTTCCGCTATTGAAAAACCGGAAAAGAATTTAAATGAAATTAATGATCACAGATCAAAATCTACATTAAAATTCAAAATTAAACTTGAACCGCAAGAGACACATTCGTTTAATTTCGACAATACAGGATTAAGAGTATTCAGGTCTATCCATGTGTCAAACTGTGACTCAATTTATAATGATATTGCAATATACGGATATATGGATGACGGATCAGTAATTCTCAATTGTGACAGTGATAATATTGCAATGCTATCAATTGAAATAACGAATATATCTTCAGCTCCGATAAATCTGGTAATTGCGCTATCCGGTGACAATCAACTAATCCCCGTTAAACAAAACTAGAATCAGGTAACCGGTGCTGAGTCAACTATGATAAATGATTCAGATAATTATTTTACAACTACAAAAAATTTAAACTAAACTCTTAAAAGATGACAAATATGAAAGACTTTAAAAAATTACGTCTACTCTTTTATAATAACCGGAATAATATTACTTGGCGGCTGCAGTGAAAATCTGTTACAACCGGAATAAATTTAAGTTTGGCTATCTGGTCTGACTTTAGAATGAAACAGCCCCACCTCCGTCCCCTTCGTAGAGACTTTTTCAAAACTACAAGATCTCCTTACCAAATCCCGGTTTGACAAGGACAACTCACTTGAATTCAACATTCCAAAACTATGATTTGGGAATGAGAGAAGATTT
>CAZLOL010000180.1:0-7813 GCA_964561045.1 uncultured Ignavibacteriaceae bacterium
CTTCTTACGGTCTTTGCTTCTGAATAAAGTTCGTGCTATTATTAAATGCTAAAATTACATCAGTCAGATCTGTCAGATTGTCGCAGTCAAAATCAGTTGACGGACTTGTGATAAAGGCTGCCGAATTATTATATGTCGCCAGTACATCTGCTGTATTTACAAACCCATCCTGAGTCGCGTCTCCCTGATATATTGAAGGAATCCCTCCTGATAGTTTCTGATTGCTGTTGTATGCCTGGCTTAATGCCGTTGTGAAATTAAAACTCGCTGTTCCCCCGCTGAATGATATTCCGGATGCGCTCCATGTCTCTACACAGTTCATGCTTTTTACTACAATATAATACGGCACTCCGTTTGCTGCATTCTTAAATACAGCCGGGTATTGAGTCTGAGCTCCGCCTGTTGCAGATACAGAATCAACTACTGCAAAAGGTGTAGCTGTATTTCTTAGCAGAACTGAAATCTGAGACGGGCTTGGACAGGATTCGAAATTTGTAGTAAGAGAAAGTATCTTATCACAAGGACTGACCAGAGTATTTGGATTTGGTCCGAAAACTACAGTGACTCCGCTGCCTGCTGTTGTATCAGATATAGGACCTGGTGTGATCACATTTCCTGATCCGTTTATATATGTATACTGAATAAAATTAGAACCTGATGCATCCTGAATTCCTGTTAAAAAAGGCGCATTTACTAATGTTGTATTATTGCTGTGGCTGATTATAATGTTGGAATTCGCTGATCCTGCATTGTCAGGAACAATATCCATGCTTATCTGAAAGGTTTCCCAGTCTGTTGAAGATCCGTCATAAAGCGGCGCTTTATCGTATGTAATAATGAGTCTGTTATTAGCTGCATCAACTCTGTAAGATAATCTGTTGAACGGCTGAGATATATTGCCCCAGTCCAGATCATTCCATGCAGGATAAACCGCAGGTCTGACAGTTCCGCCTGGCAAACCCGCTGAAGGCGGATCAAATTCATCTGCATTAAAAGGAGTAAATGATATGATACCGTTAGTGCCAATATAAACACTACTGTATAAAACCCCCATGAACTTTATTCTCTTCACGCCTGTAATGCCTGCAAGTGCCCAGTACCCGTCATCAAGATCACCTGCTGTTAATGCTGTTTTAGCTGAATTGTTTAATACAAGAGAAGTACTTCCTGAAGTATCTACCCTGCAATAGCCGGGCTTGGAAGGAGCCGGAGATGCCTGTGGTGTGGAATTCGCAAAGTAATATCCTCCGGTTCCCGGACCGCCTCCGCCGTAATTCGGCTGAGTGACAAGAAAGCTTGTTTTCAAAGTATCATTTCCTCTTAATCCGTCTGCTGCTAAACTGCTGTAAACAGTTATATTGTATGTTCCTGAAATATTCGGGAGAAATGTGCTGTCAAATGTTACTTGCGCAGAAGCGCCTGAACTTAATGAAGCTATTGTTTTTGATTTTGTATAGTTTACGGGACCGGTCACCTTATATATTACAGGAATATTTGTCTGATTTGCAGTTCCCTGATTTTTAAATGTTGCTTTCGGTGCTAATGTATTTACAAATGGCAAACCGTAATTTTTTACAGAGTCAATTGAAACAACTGATATATCATTGGTCAATGGAGTTTTTTCAAGAGTTAATGCATCTATTCCTATATAATCGCTGTTGGTTCCGGTTGGTCCGCCATTTACTATATTATATCTGATTGCAAATCTGGCATTTGCGCCTGAAGAAGGTGCTCCGAAAGCCATGCGCTGCCAGCCTGATATCGAAACTTTAAATCTTCCGAGTTCTGTCCATGCAGCTTCAGGAACTGAATCACCTGCAGCAGAATACATTACTCTTATTGAATCGGCATAAGTATCTCCGTCCGGAGATCTTGAATAGAATACAATTGAATCATTTGCTGTTACACTTTTCTTTGGCAGGACAAGCCAGCTGTCTATATTATTTATTGCGTTTACTACCTGAAAATTAGCAGCTACGTAACCCGTCGCAGGACCGTTATAAGAATTAAATAATAAAGTCGAACCCTGAAACCATGTAGCAGCTATTCCCTGTGTTCCTGTCCCTCTGTAATAAACAAGATATCCTCTGTTCTTTAAAGATGCAGTATCATTTGCACCGTCAAAATTATCTGTATAATAAGGAGTACCTAATGTCTGATATCCGCCTCCGCTGTTATCATTTTGAAAAAGACCGGAATTCTTTGCATCGATTTTCTTTTTTACAGTATTTCTTCCTGGAGACCGGATTTTGTTTTTCTTAGGATTATCATTTAAACTTGTAAAACCAAGTATTACACCAAAAACCATTATTAAAGTTATAATTAAAAGCCGGGGAATTTTATTCATATTCTAATTTCTGTATTATTTTTATTTGGTTGGTTCAATATAATTTCATTATCAGTAAGATTCAATATTTAAAAGTTAAATGACCGGAATTATATGTAATTTAAATATTGATTAAGGATTTTTTTTATGGGGTTATTTATCAAAGATATTTTTTTAAAATTAATTAAAGTTTCAGAAATGTATTCATTTAATTCAAAGAATTGATCGGTTATAACGAAAAGATATTATGATAAGGTTAACCCTAATTTATAAATTAATAATTCCTTAATTCTTATTATTATTTATCAGATCCTCAACATTCATCAGAAACTAATCAATTACTTTCTGGAAATTTTCTGCAAAGAGACAACATAAAACAAAATGTATAATTCAGGAAAGACATTCCTGTCTGTTCTAATTGTATTAAGGAGTATGAAGTTTTTGAAATATTATTTCGCTATATCCGGAATTATCTGCTAAACTGAATATTACTTTTAACATAAAAAAAGGAGCCGGAATTATTCCGGCTCCCTGAATGATTAATTACATCAAAGTATTTACTTACGGTCTTTTTCTCTGAACGAAGTTTGTAGCATTATTGTAAGCTAAAGAAACATCAGTCAGATCTGTTGTACCATCACAGTTAAAATCCGTTGCAGGACTCGTGATAAAAGCTGATGATTCATTATAAGTAGCAATAACATCTGTCGTATTGACAAATCCGTCCTGATTTACATCACCCTGATAGACTGAAGGAATACCACCTGACAGTATCTGATTGCTCTGATAAGACTGGCTAAGAGCAGTGGTAAAATTATATGATGCAGTGTTTCCCGTAAATGTAATATTTGGTAAAGCGCTCCAAGTTTCAATCATATTTACGCTCTTTACGACTAAATAATATCCAACACCGTTAACTGCATTGCTGAAGTATATAGGCATTGAAACTGCTCCGCCTCCAGTACCGCTTACAGACTGAACAACGTTGTAAGGAGAAACGCTGCTTCTGATCTCTACTGTTATAGGACTTGGGTCCGGACATGATTGAAATTTCAGTGTTAAATTTAACGTAAATGTATATTCATCAGCTCCGATTGTCGGTGTAGTTGTGCTTCTTGTCTTGTTGTCTATGTCAGTAGTAATACCGGCAATAGGAGTACCTGCGTTAATTAAAGGTGATGAAGCTGATCCAATGTGCAGATCTGTGTTGCTGATATATAATGGATCCCCGCTGATGCTGTTAAGATCCTGTGCAGTTGCTGTTTTCCATCCGGCTAATGTGGTCTGGCCTACAGCAGCAATCTGACCTAAATATTTTACGCCTGAACCTGATGGATTTACATAATAATCATTGTAATTAATTGCCGTGAACTGTGCATTGCTTGTTTGCGCATATACTCCGCAAGATCCTGTGCCTGTAGCAGCTACGAGTCCATTGTTATTAACTATACTGTTGTCACGAATATCTGCCGTTGATCCTGTTCCTAAAAACATACCCATAGACAATGCACTGGTTTGATCAAGTGTGTTACCGTAAAGGTTAATTGAATTATAATAAACATTTACACCTGTTTGTGTACCGCTCATGACTATTCCGATCGGATTATCAGTCGGAATAGAAGTATAATTCCATCCGTCACCTGAAATACCCCATATCATATTGTTTTTTATTGTAACGTTGCAGGCTGTTGTTCCGGTAGATACATATACTCCGTGTCCTCCGTATCCGCCATCATTTGTATGAGTCAAATCATGAATCTTATTTTTTTCAATCACTGAATTCATCGTACCCGTTGCAAACCAGATACCTTTATCATCTTGGAATCCAAGCGCATCAAAATTTGCAATATTGTTTCCGGAAACCGTCAGTCCATCTGCACCCTGAACATAAATTCCTATATAAGTTATTGCATTTGCGCCTGAAACGTCCAGATTATTTGAAGTGATAAGTACATTGCTTCCGTTTCCTGCTGCAAGTGCTGCAATACTATAAACACCTATATATGATCTCTGAATACTGTTATTTTGAATTGTGATATTATTGAAATATCCTGCAGTTCCTAGTGCAGCAGCATCACTGATAACTACTGCAGTTGCATTTATTGAATTAATAATATTGCAGTTCTTTACAGTAACATGATGTATTGGTGTGACACCTGAAGAGGCAACAGTAACACAGGTCGGAGATGTCGCGCTTGTATTTTCGATTGTAAGATTTCTGCTTGAAGTTCCTGCATTTGATCCCTCAATAGTAACGTAGTTTCCAAGTATTCTGATCATAGCTCCGGCATAACTTCCTGTAATTGTAGCATTAACGCCGGTGTTAGGAAGAATTGTCAGATTATTTACTGATGAATTTCCCGGATAATTGTTTATTGTGATCGGGAATGTTTCGGTTGGATATGTTGCATCAGTAAGTTTAAAACGAACTGCTGCCGTTGCGCCTAAAGAATTAAGATCATTTACTGCAGCTGTTAATGTAGCGTAAGCACCGGGTGCGTCTGAGTTATCTTCCGGATTTTCTGCATATAATCTTCCTGTATATTCAACTCCGTTTTCCATCGGTACCCATGAAATTTCTTCTACTTCCTTGGTCACTAATTTGCCATTAGCATAACCTGTCTCAGTAAGATTTGCCTTTTCATCCTTGGTTCTGTCCTGTGAATTAGGTTCATAAACCTGCTTTGTAACTTTTCTTACAACTTTTTCCATTGTAATGTTCTTTCCTGAATAGCGGTTGAAAATAGGAACACCAATCAAATAGTCACCTGATAATGAACCTGCAGTAGTAACTGATCCTGTGATCTGATTATCTGAAGGATCCTGATCGCCTACTAATTCTGATCTTGCAATTATAGTATATGTTCCTGCAGAAGGAATTGATGTGATCGGGAAAGTTGATGTCTGTGTAGCGCCTGAAACAATAGATGCAATGTTCACAACCTGATTATAAATTTCAACATTGCTTGGATTTTTAATAATATATCTTACAGGTACTGCAGTCTGATTATTGTTTCCGTAATTTGTAAAAGATGCCTGAGGATTGAAATTAACTCCAATGCCTACCACTCCGCCGTTTGTTGGAGTTATGAATGCCTGTGCCTTCATATTGTTATTAAAAGGAAACGGCCCTTCAAGTGTCAGTGCATCAATACCGATGTAGTTACTGTTGCTTCCGGATGGACCTCCGTCAACAACTGCATATCTGATTGCAAATCTTGCCGTTGCTCCTGAAGACGGTGCGGTATATGATATTCTTTCCCAGGTACCGTCATCAATTGCTAAAAATCTTCCGAGCTCAACCCATGTTCCTTCCGGTGTAGTGGAACCGGTTGCTGAGTACATGACTCTTATTGAATCAGGATAAGGATTGCCCGTTACGGATCTTGCATAAAATACAATCTGATCACCGGATGCAGTATTGTTAGCCGGAAGAATCAGCCAGCTGTCAATATCGTTTGTACCCGTTACAACGTTGTAATTAGCTGCAACATAACCTGTAGTAGGTCCGTTGTATGCATTAAAAACAGCGTCAGATCCCTGATACCATGTTGCTGTAACACCCTGAGGTCCGGCACCTCTGTAATAAACATAATATCCTCTGGCAATGAGCGATGTTGTATCATTGTTACCGTCAAAGTTATCGGTATAGTAAGGAATACCTGATACCTGATTATTTCCGCCGTTGTTATCGGATTGTGTTTTTGTGGATTTATCTAATTTGGGTGTTAGATTTGTATTGGGTCTTGCGTGATTCTTTGCGGGATTATCATCTGAGAATGAGTTCTGTGAGGATGTGAATCCCAGAACTAATCCCATAAATAGAAATCCCAGTACTACAAAATTAAATAATTTTGCTTTCATGTCTTTCCTTTCTGAATTTTATGTTTAATTGGATGGTGCAATGTAGAGTTTAGATAATCAAATTTCAAGATTTTAAAATATGCATAAAAGGACACATCCGTCCATAACGTTCAGTTATAATAAACCCCGAAGGAGTAACATTATCAGAGATAAGAGAACAAATTCCGCGCTGTTTGCCGTACCCCAAAAAATATAAAGAAAATTCTATGTTACTCTAATCAGACCCATTCTGAAGCGTAGTTTTATATCATTACTTTATTTTTAATACATTTACTTCCGCATAAAATATATCTAATAAAAATCAAAACGTTATAAATGGATGTGAATATATGAAAAAAATACTTTGTCTCAGTTATATGATTATAAAACTATTACAGGTTCTTTTTTCAGTTTTATTCCCGATTTCTCAAATACTTTTTTTTCTATTTCTTCAGACAGAACCAGCAGTTCTTTTGTATTTCCATTTATATTTATAAGAGCAAGTGAATGTTTTTCTGAAATCCCAACACTGCCTTTTATATAACCTTTATAATATCCGGCATTCTCTATCAGCCAGGCTGCAGAGATTTTATACTTCTCCCCGGATCTGAAAACAGGTATCTGCACCTTATTAAGGTATTCTGCTCTTTCCATGAATTTTTTAAAGTCTTCTTCATTAAGAACAGGATTCATGAAAAATGAACCGCAGGATCTTGAATTCGGATCATTTAAATCTATTAGCATTGATTTGCCCTTTCTTAATTCAAGGACAGCATTTCTTGTTTGTGTCAGTTTATCTTTTAAGGAATATTCTCTTTCAGTATATTTTTTTGAATCTATAAATTTCTGCAGTTCAGGATATCTTATTACTGGCTGATTGTTTTTATTAAAAAGAAGTTGTACTTCAGTGATGATATATCTGTCCTTATCTTCATTCTTAAATCTGCTCTGCCTGTATCCGAAATTACAATCCGCATTCTTAAATGTAACAATTTCCATGGATCTCCTGTCAATGGCGGTTACAGATTCCAATACATCCTTGACTTCCTGTCCGTAAGCTCCGACATTCTGTACCGGCGTTGCTCCGGTACTGCCGGGAATTCCTGAGAGACATTCAATACCGGTCAGACTTCTCTCAATGCAGAATTTAACAACATCATCCCATTCTTCACCTGCCTTAACATTTACATAAACATTGCTCCCCTCTTCATTTAATTCTATACCTTTAATATCTATTTTAATGATCAATCCGTCATAACCTTTATCAGAAAAAACTATATTGCTTCCTCCCGACAGTACCTGTATGGGCAGATTATTTTCTGAAGCAAATTTTAATCCTGAAATTATATCTTCATTACTTTTACAGGAAATAAAATATTTTGCATTACCCCCCAGTTTAATAGTAGTAAATTCCGAAAGCAAAACATTTTCCGAAAAATTATTTCTCATTTAATATATTTTTTTTCTCAATATATAGCTTGCAGACAGTTAATTAAATGAAGTTAGTAGTTAGTGGTTAGTAGTTAGTAGTTTGTAGTTAGCACATCCGTCCATAACGTTCTGAAACAAGGTTATACAATTATTTAGCAAATTTAAATTTTCATTGAATGCTTTCTGTTTTTCTACAAAACCCCTCCCAAACCC
>CAZLOL010000181.1:0-7794 GCA_964561045.1 uncultured Ignavibacteriaceae bacterium
TTTTTTCTTATCATTAATTTTAATTTCTTTCAAATTCTGTTATTGTTCTCAGGGGAGGATTCGAACCTCCACTAACGGCTCCAAAGGCCGCGGTCCTGCCATTAGACGACCCGAGAATGAATGGTTTTCGTACTATTGTAGAAAAAAACTTGTAAATATACTAATTATATTCAGAAGTTTAAACCACCTTCTCGAGCACCTTCGGCAAGTGCCTTCACTCTGCCGTGATATAAATATCCGTTACGGTCAAAAACTACCTGATTAATATTTGTTGATTTAGCCTTCTCTGCTGCTAATTTTCCAACTAACTTGCTCTTCTCAATCTTGCCCTTTAATCCGGAGATCTTTTCTATCACATCCTTGGATTTTGTAGAAACTGTTAAAAGTGTCTTTGCATTTACATCATCTATGAGCTGTGCATATATATGAAGTGAACTCCTGTATACTACTAATCTTGGCTTATCTGAGGTTCCGCGAAGTTTCTTCCTGATCTGATATCTGATTCTTTCGCGCCTCTTTTTACTTTTTTCTATTTGATTCATTGTGTATGCTAAAAAATTTTATTTTGCTGCAGTTTTACCGGCTTTTCTTCTTACAACTTCATTCTCATATTTTATTCCTTTTCCTTTATATGGTTCAGGTAATCTGAATGATCTTATCTTTGATGCAACAAGTCCCACCAGATCCTTGCTTATTCCGGAAACTACAACTGTATTTGGATTTGGAACTTCTAATGTTATGTCAGAAGGAGGATTAAACACCGTTGGATGTGAAAATCCCAGCATCATTACAAGATTCTTTCCTTTTAATTCTGCCCTGTATCCGATACCGATAAGCTCAAGCTTCTTGGTAAATCCGTCGTTAACACCTACTACCATATTGTTAATTAATGATCTGTATAATCCGTGCAAAGCCCTGTTCTTTTTAGAATCATCATTCCTTGTGACCAAAAGCTCATTGCCGTTTATATCTACCTTTACTCCGTCAATAAGATCTAAATTCAAAGTTCCCTTTGGACCCGTTACCTCAATTTTACTGTCTTTTTGAGTAACTTTTACTTTGTCTAAAATATTAACCGGTTTTTTTCCTATTCTGCTCATTATTTGTTATTGAACTTTAAAATATTTATTACCAAACCTGGCAGACTATTTCTCCGCCTATTTTTGAATTTCTTGCTTCACGGTCAGTCATCATTCCCTTAGATGTCGAAACTATCGCAATTCCAAATCCATTCCTGACTCTGGGTATATCTTCATATTTTACATATCTTCTTATTCCGGGTCGGCTTATCCTTTTCAACCCTAAAATCACACTGTCTCCATCTGAATATTTTAACTTAACAGAAAGCATCTTGAATTTTTTTTCTGTCTCTATTACTTTATAATCTTCAATAAAGGAAGCCTTTTTCAGAATTCCGCTTAATGCTTCTTTTACTTTGGAAGAAGGAATATCTACACTCTTTTTTCCCGCTTTTAAAGCATTTCTAAGTCTTGTTAAATAATCCGAAATTGGATCTGTCATTGACATTTTATATATCTCCTGAAACTTTATTTTAATTTACCAACTAGATTTTACAATACCTGGGATTTTTCCCTGTAATGCTAACTCCCTGAATACTAATCTGGACATTCCGAATTTTCTGTAATATCCTCTTACCCTTCCCGTTACATTGCATCTGTTGTTAAGCCTTGATGCGCTGCTGTCTCTCGGAAGTTTCTGTAGTGCTTCGTAATCACCTTTCGCCTTGAGCTCTTTCCTTAACTCAGCATATTTCTTTACTATTCTTTCTCTTCTCTTTTGCTTTGCTATTAATGCTTTTCTTGCCATATAATTATTTTATTGCTTTTTTAATTTTTTGACTGCCTGGTTATAAAAGGTAAACCAAATGCCTTTAATAATTCAAATGATTCCTCGTCTGTTTTTGCGGTTGTGACAAAAGTAAGATCCATTCCTGAAATTCTGTTTACATTGTCTACATTTATCTCAGGAAATATTATCTGCTCTTTTATTCCTATGCTGTAATTACCTCTTCCGTCAAAACTCTTATCCGACAATCCCTTGAAATCCCTGATTCTTGGAATGGAAATATTTATAAACCTCTCCAGAAATTCATACATCCTTGCATTTCTCAGTGTCAGCTTTACTCCGATATTCACACCTTCTCTTAATTTGAAATTAGATACTGACCTTTTCGCTTTTACTACAGCAGGCTTCTGACCTGTAATTGCTTCAATTTCCTTTACGGTGGTTTCTATAAGCTTTGCATCTGCAGTTGCTGCGCCTACTCCGACATTGATGTTGATCTTCTGAAGCTTAGGTGTCTGCATGATATTCTTAAAACCGAATTTCTTCATGAGTTCAGGGACTATCTTTTCCCTGTATTGCTTCAGCATATTGACCGGGACTTTCTCTTCTTTAAATGCTTCCCCTGTCTTTTCAGTCTTTTTTTCTTCGCCCTTTTTCTTTGGCTCAGTTTCTTTCTTTCTGTCTGATTTTGTCTTTGCCATTTTTAATTTTAACTGATAAGAATTTCACCTGATTTTTTACTGAGTCTCATTTTGGTGACTTTTCCTGTCTTTTCATCTTTGATTAATTTCATTCCGATCCTCGTCGGCTGGTTTGTCTTTGGGCACATAAGCATCACATTCGTAATATTTATTGGAGCTTCTCTCTTTACTATCCCACCCTGCTGGTTTTTCTGATTTGGTTTCGTGTGTCTGTGTATGATGTTTACTCCTTCTACAATCACTCTGCCCTTGTCCCTGTCAATAAAAAGCACCTTCCCTACTGATCCCCTGGAATTTCCGGACATTACTTTCACGGAATCGTTTTTCTTAATCCTTGTTTTTAACTTTTCTTTAACTTCCATAGTTTTATTAAATTTCTTTACAATTCAAAACTTATAATTCTTAATTCCTAGTTTATATAACTTCCGGAGCCAGTGATATTATCTTCATAAACTGCTTATCTCTTAATTCTCTTGACACCGGTCCAAAAATTCTTGTGCCTTTTGGTTCGTTCTGAGCATTGATTAGTACTGCTGCATTCTCGTCAAACTTTATATATGTACCGTCTTTTCTTCTCGTTTCCTTAACTGTTCTTACTATTACAGCTTTTGAAACTTCTCCTTTTTTCACTGTTCCGCCGGGAATTGCCGTCTTGACTGTTACAACGATCACATCTCCCACTCCCGCATACCGCCTGTCTGAGCCGCCGAGCACTCTTATACATCTCACGGATTTTGCTCCTGAATTATCTGCGACCACTAAATTTGTTTCTTCCTGTATCATATGTGATAATCTTTAATATATATAATTGAATTATTTTACTTTTTCTACAATTTCCACTAATCTCCATCTCTTGGTCTTGCTCAATGGCCTTGTTTCCATGATCTTTACCGTATCACCTATATCACATGTATTCTTCGGATCGTGAGCTGCAAACTTTGTTGATTTCTTATAAAATTTCTTGTAAATAGGATGCATAACTCTTTTTTCTTCGATGACTATGATTGTCTTATCCATTTTATTGCTCAATACTTTTCCTACCCTGGTTTTTCTCATCCCCGAATGTGAAGTCTTTTTATTTACTTCTTCGGTTTTTTTACCTTCAAACTTCTCTTCGATCTTTTCTTCGATCTTTTCAACGATCTCTTCTGCTTTTTCTATAACGTTTTCGACGATCTCTTCTGCTTTTTCTATTATTGTTTCTTTAGACATCTTTTAAATTTATTTTTTCTTTGAAATATTTTCGTTGATCTTAAGTTCTTTTTCTTTTAAAATTGTCTTTATGCGAGCAATATCCCTTTTGATATTTGTCATCGATTTGAAATTTTCCAGTTGACCGATCGCATGCTGAAATCTGTAATTCTCCAATGCTTCATAATTATCTTTTAAAGCTAATTTCAGATCTTTCTCAGCCATTTCTCTTACTTGATATGCTTTCATTTTATTTATTATTGTTAATCTATTCTTGCTACAAATTTAGTTTTGATAGGGAGTTTGTGTGAAGCTAATCTTAATGCTTCTTCTGCGACGGTTTTAGTTACACCGTCAACTTCAAACATGATCCTTCCCGGTTTTATTACTGCTACCCAGAACTCCGGTGCTCCTTTTCCCTTACCCATTCTTGTTTCTGCAGGTTTCTTTGAAACGGGCTTATCCGGAAATATCCTGATGAATACTCTACCGTCTCTTTTCATATGTCTTGTGAGTGCAATTCTCGCTGCTTCAATCTGCCTGTCTGTAATCCATGCCGGCTCCATTGCCTTTAATCCGAATGTACCGAAAGAAACACTGAACCCTCTTCCTGCATTTCCTCTTAAATGTCCTCTCTGGGCTTTTCTGAATTTAACCCTTTTGGGCATTAACATAATTTAATCTCCAATAAAAATTTAAAATTTTATATTAATTTCTGGATAACTTTTCGCCTCTGCAGATCCATACCTTTACTCCTATTGCTCCGTAAATAGTGTGAGATGTGACGGAAGCATAATCTATATCAGCCCTGATAGTCTGTAACGGTATCCTTCCTTCTTTATACTGCTCAGTCCTTGCTATTTCCGCTCCGCCTAATCTTCCTGCACACATTATCTTAATTCCCTCTGCACCCATTCTCATTGTTGAAGTAATTGCAGATTTCATTGCTCTTCTGAAAGAAACCCTGTGTGCAAGCTGACCTGCAATGTTTTCAGCTACAAGTACTGCATTTAGCTCAGGCTTCTTTATTTCGAACACATTTATCTTTACTTCCTTATTAGTGATCTTCTTTATCTCGCTTTCCAGCTGTGTAATTTCTTTTCCGCTCTTACCTATTACAAATCCCGGCCTTGATGTATGTATCGTCAGCGTTATTTTCTTTAATGTTCTTTCTATAGTAATATTGGCTATTCCGGCTTTCTCAAGTCTCTTCTTTAAATATGACCTTATTACAGAATCTTCCATCAGTTTCTGTGAAAAACTCTTGTCATCATACCAGTTTGAATCCCATGTATTTATGACGCCTAATCTGAATCCGACCGGATGTGTTTTCTGTCCCAATAAATCTCCTTATGCTTTTTTAGTTATTTGGTTTTCTTCTAATTGCTCTACTATTACTGTCAAATGAGCCGAACGCTTCTGTATCCTGTTTGCTCTTCCCTGCGGCGCAGGCAATACTCTCTTCATCGACGGTCCCTCATTTACATATGCTTCCTTAATAATTACATCATTCTGACTGAGCCTTCCTGAATCAAGCTTGTTGACTAAATTGCTGTATGCTGATGCTACAGTCGCCTCTACAACCTTTGCAGTGCTTTTATTTGTGAATCTTAAAATACTAACTGCCTCATCCACTCTCTTGTTTCTTATAAGGTCAACCACTAATCTCATTTTTCTGGGTGAAGATCCGATATATCTTTTTAATGCTCTTGCTTCCATTATTATTTGCCTCCTGCTTTCTCTTCTTTTCTCTGACCTGAATGTGCCCTGAATGTTCTTGTATGTGAAAACTCTCCAAGCTTGTGTCCGACCATATTTTCAGATACATAGACAGGAATGAATTTATTTCCGTTATGAACTGCAAATGTATGACCGACAAAATCAGGAGAGATCGTACATGCTCTTGCCCAGGTCTTAATTACTTTCTTCTGCTTCTGGGTGTTCAGCTTGTCAATCTTTTCCACTAATTTAAAATCTATATAAGGACCTTTTTTGAGAGATCTCGACATTTATTATTTCCTTTTCTTTACAATAAACTTATTTGAAATATTTTTCTTCTTTCTTGTTTTATATCCTTTTGCAGGTAATCCCCACGGACTGACCGGGTGACCGCCGCCTGATGTCTTTCCTTCTCCTCCGCCCATCGGGTGATCCACAGGATTCATTGCAACTCCTCTTACGTGAGGTCTTCTTCCAAGCCATCTCGATCTTCCTGCTTTTCCTAAACTGATATTTTCATGATCAATATTGCTTACTACTCCTAAAGTAGCTTTGCAGTTATTGTTTATCATTCTTACTTCACCTGAAGGAAGCTTTATCTGTGAATACTTAATGTCTTTAGCTACTATCTGCGCTGAAGTTCCTGCGCTTCTTGCGATCTGTGCGCCTTTTCCGGGTTTCATTTCTATATTATGTATAAATGTGCCGACCGGTATAGCTGATATGGAAAGCGTGTTTCCTGTTTTAAGATCTGCTTCGTTGCTGGATTCAATTTTTTCTCCCACTTTAATTCCGTCAGGAGCTATAATATAATTCTTCTCACCGTTTTCATACTTTATCAAAGCTATTCTTGCAGTTCTGTTCGGATCATATTCAACAGCAATTACTTCCGCTATTGTATTATTGTTTCTTTTAAAATCTATTATTCTGTATCTTCTTTTATGTCCGCCGCCTCTGAATCTTGAAGTGATGCGTCCGAGATTATTTCTCCCGCCTGATTTTTTCATCGGGGCTAAAAGAGATTTTTCCGGCTTGGATTTAGTGATCTCATCAAATGATGAAATGCTGTAATACCTCGTTGCCGGAGTTGTCGGCTTTAGTTTTCTTAATGCCATCAGTTTGTTGTCTTAAAAAATTTCAGAAATATCAATACAATTATAAGTGAAGTACGATTTTTGGGAAAACTTCAAATTACGGAAAATGCTTTGGAAAGTCAATACAAGAAAAGATGTAAAATTTACTTTTTCTTTATAACTATCTTGCAGATATAAGTATTCGCAGCAGTTTTGGAAATGATCCCTGAACAAATTTATTATACAAAAATAGTAATTTTTAATGTGGTATGCAATGTAGAGTGTGTAGAGTGTGTAGAGTGTATTAGAATAAGTAGCACAGACTTTAGTCTGTGTTAGAATGTTACGTACAGAAAAGTGGCGAAGAATGTCTTAGAATAAGTAGCACAGACTTTAGTCTGTGTTAAAATGTTACGTACAGAAAAGTGGCGAAGAATGTCTTAGAATAAGTAGCACAGACTTTAGTCTGTGTTAAAATGTTACGTACAGAAAAGTGGCGAAGAATGTCTTAGAATAAGTATCTTAGAGAACTTAGTAAGCGAGACCAATCGGACTTTGGAAAGTGATGGGAATTAAAAAAAATCATCCTGCAAATCCTGATTCAGACAATTTATGATTGTTTATTTGCAACCTGGTTAGTGACATTAGCGAATGTAAAAAAAAATGAAAATTGTCCTTCCCAAACCGGGACTAAAATACACTTTTCTGTACGTAACATTCAGCTTGCACAGACTAAAGTCTGTGCTACTAATTCTAACACACTCTACACACTCTACCCACCCTCTCCCCGCCTTTTGTCGTGCACAACAAAAAGCATGAGGGAGGAAGGTATTTATGGTATCGTTACTCTGATTGAATCCGATACAAGTCCGATCTCATTCATGTTTATCATAAATATTGCATAATATTCTCTCAGTTCGGGCAGGTTGGCTGTCAGCTTGGGACGGCTGTCCACATAAGGTGACTTCGTATTGTACCCGAGCAAAGTAAACTCGGATTCACCGCTTCGTTTTGAGAATAGTTTTATGCCATCTGCACCTGACTTCATATATCTTATATATGCAATCTGCGCATTGACTTTGGCAATGAGAACCGGTTTCATTGAACTTGGTTCTGACTGCTGTTGTTCTGCACCTATTATCTGAAGGTCATCACCAATTCCGGAATGATATGCAGTTAGTGATTTAATTATTTTCGCGCCGCGTCTCAGATCTTTAAGTGCGGAGCGTTTTTTGTTGCTGTTGTTTTCTGATGCTGCTTTTGATTCTGCTCTTTTGGAGATCATTACCGAGAATGCATTACGG
>CAZLOL010000182.1:0-7788 GCA_964561045.1 uncultured Ignavibacteriaceae bacterium
TCAACAAACTCAACAAACTCAACAAACTCAACAAACTCAACAAACTCAATGAACTTTACAAACTTTACAAACTTTTACGACATTCCGAAACTCAGCGAATTAATATAATCAAACACCGACCCTGCTATTCCGAGCATCAGAATTCCAATCACGCATACTATCAATCCGATCTTTGTATATCCGTCGCTGTTTATTTTTTCAATCGGGTTATCATTCTGATTAATGAACATTGCTTTGACTATCAGCAAATAATAATACAGTGAAATTGTAGCATTTACAACAGCTATAAAGACCAGCAGATAATATCCCTGTTTTGCGGCAGCAGTGAACAGGAAAAACTTTCCGAAGAATCCGGCAACAGGAGGAATACCTGCAAGAGAAAATAACGACAGCATCATTACAAGACTGAGATTCGGATTTGTTTTGTACAAGCCATTGTAATCATCCATATCCTCCTTACCCGTTGCATTTGAAATCACTGCCACAACTCCGAAAGCTCCAAGGTTTGAAAATATATAAATAAGTAAAAAATATACTACAGCCCCGAATCCAACCGAAGTCCCGCCGATTATACCGAGCAGCATGAAACCTGCCTGAGCTATTGATGAGAATGCAAGGTATCTCTTTAAATTTTTCTGTCTAATTGCAAATAAATTTCCTATCGTCATTGTCAGAACAGAAGTAAAATAGATCACACTGTTCCACTGTTCGACAATGTTCTGAAAAACCGTAAACAGTAATATTATAAGAATAAATACAGATGAAGCTTTTGATATCACTGAAAGATATGAAGTGATATTCACCGGAGCGCCTTCATACACATCTGCAGTCCATAAGTGAAACGGTACTATTGAGATCTTAAAAGCAATTCCGGTGAAGATAAATATAAATGCAAGTATACCGAGATTGTTATTTTCAAAAACAGTACTTATCGAACTGAAGTAAACAGAACCTGCTATTCCGTAAAGTATTGATATGCCGAATAACAATATTCCGGATGAAAGCGCTGCATTAAGTATCAGCTTTACTCCAGCTTCAGAAGATTTTGTTTTCATGGTATCTGCTGCAACTAAAGCTGCTATAGGAATTGTCGCAAGTTCCAGTCCGATAAACAGCATTAAAAAATCTCCGGAAGAGATCATATAATCCATTCCGATCAGCGAAGAAATAATTATAAAGAAATATTCACCCGTAAATTCAAAATGCTCTTTGTTTCTTACAAGCCATCCTGCAGACTGTATCAGTACAATGAATACTCCGATATTGAGAATATTCTTGAAAAGAATTATCATATCGTTTGTCCTGTACATTTCGCCGAACAAGCTGCCTGTCTCTACAGGTAAAAATCCTATGACTGTATTTATAAAAAATAATACAATGGCAACTGGTATTATTTTAAGTTTGTTTTCTTTTCCAAAAAAAAGCAAAGCCACAAGTACGAACACTGATATTAATATCAGTACTATTTCGTGTCTCATTATTAAAAATTGTTCGAGTGTCATATTAAAATACCGTTACCGGATTTAATTTATGAATGATAGAACCCAGGCTCTGGGTAATTAAATCTGAGAGCCAGAACGGAGCCGTGCCTATTCCTGCTATCGCAACGATCAGCATTATTGTAACGGCTTTCTCATGCCACTCCGCATCGGTGATCGAATTGAATTTATCATCTGTTAATGGTCCGAGCAGGATCTTACCGACAACTCTAAGAATATAAACCGCTGTTATTACTATTGATGCGCATGCTACAACTGTCACGACACGGTGAAACATATCAGTATGCATGAATGCTCCGACAAAAATAGTCATCTCAGCAACAAACCCGCTTAAGCCCGGTAATCCCAGCGATGCAAATCCCGCTATCATGTAGCATACCGCAAGGAAAGGCATGACCTTCATCAGACCACCCATAAGTTTTATGTCTCTTGTATGAGTTCTCTCATAGATCATTCCTATCAATGCGAAGAAAAGTGCTGTCATGAGTCCGTGAGAGATCATCTGTATCACCGAACCGTTGATGGCGGTTTTATTTACCATAAGAATTGCAAACAGAACCAGTCCGCAATGGCTTACCGAAGAATAAGCATTGATGTATTTTAAGTCTGTCTGTACGATCGCTCCGAATGCTCCGTAAACAATGCTGATCGAAGTGAGTATTATGAATATCCATCCCATTTCATTTGCTGCATCCGGCATCAGATACATTGCAACTCTTAAGCATCCATATCCTCCCATTTTCATAAGCACTCCGGCGTGAAGCATAGATACTGCTGTCGGAGCGGATGAGTGTCCGTCAGGAGACCAGGTGTGAAAAGGAAATAACGCACCGAGAACACCGAAACCGATGAACACCATCGGGAAGAATGTTCTCTGAACATCCATCGGTAAATTTAATTTTGCGATTTCGAGTAAATTAAATGTAAGCGGACCGCCTGCTGTCGCAGCAGAATTCGTGTAAAGCCCGAGTATTCCTAAAAGCAGAAGCGCCGAAGCTCCCATAAGCATAAGCGTCAGTTTCATTGCCGAATACTCTTTCTTTCCGCTACCCCATATTCCAATCAGCAGATACATCGGTATCACAGCAAGTTCGAAGAACATGAACATTGTAAAAAGATCAAGCGATATAAAGAATCCGAAAACGCCTGTTGATAGTATTATAAGTGAAATGAAAAATTCTTTCTGAAGATTCAATACTTTCCATGAAGCAAGTACTCCTGCAAATGTTACAATACCGGTAAGCGCAATCATCGAAACAGAAATACCATCGACACCTATACTGTAGTAAATGTTAAATGTTTTAAACCAGAGAACACTCTTCGTGAACAACATCTCATCTATATTTCCGGTATTTCTTTCTGAAATATATGCGAAAATAAGATTGATCGTTTGTATTAACTGCACCCCCGTTCCTATTGCTGCGCAAAGCCGGACCTGATTGCTGTTCCTGCTGAGCAGGATGGCGATGACAGTCAGCACAGGGATTATGAGAAGTAATGTAAGTATGTCCATTTTTTTTGCTGCGTTATTTGTTGATCGTTATTTGTTATTCGTTATTCGTAATTTCTTACACATGTATTCTAAGTAACATTCATTGCAGTTCACTTTAGTGAACTGCGAAAAACTCTTTATTTAAAAATATAATATACAAGCAGGACTATTATTATCATTCCTGTTACCATTACATATGCATACTGCTGAAGCTGTCCGGACTGGAATCCTTTTATTTTCTCAGATGTAAAATTAGTGACGGAAGCTATGCCGTTCATTGTGCCGTCAACAATGTGCCTGTCAAACCATGCTACGGGAACAGATATAAGATTAAAAATTATCTTCTTTGTAATGAACATATATATCTCATCTATATAAAACTTTTTGTAAACAAGATCATAGAATCCTCCGAGAGAATTCGTGACTTTATCGGACAGATCGTTTTCCTTTCTGTAGAACATATACGCGATGAATATTCCGATAAGAGCCACTGCTACGGCAGGTATTGCTATGTTCAAGTGAAAATGAACTTCAAATGGCTTGCCGTCTGAAGTTACAAGATCATTGAAAGGAATAAAGCCTGCAACAGCAGCTGCTATGGCGAGAAATATCAGAGACAGCTGCATATTCTTAGGTGACTCGTGAGGAGCGCTGTGATATTCCTTTGCATTATTCCAGAATACTCCGAAGTATAATCTGAACATATAGAATGCCGTCAGTCCCGCTATGATGCAGCTGACAATAAAGATCAGCATGTTTTTTTCATAAGCGGCAACGAGTATTTCATCTTTGCTGAAGAATCCGGAGAAAGGCGGAATGCCGGCAATTGCAAGACAGCCAACAAGGAAAGTTATGTGAGTTACAGGTAAAAATTTTCTTAATCCTCCCATGTCGGTAATATCATTACTGTGAACAGCATGAATAATTGCTCCTGCTCCGAGGAACAACAACGCTTTGAACATAGCATGTGTAAACAGATGAAACATTGAAGCCATGAATCCAAGACCTTCAGCGCCGCCGTAACCTGAAACTCCGAGTCCGACCATCATTAAACCTATCTGTGATATTGTTGAAAATGCCAGTACTCTTTTTATGTCAATCTGCGAACAGGCGATCACTGCGGCAAACAGTGAAGTGAATGCTCCGACAACTGCCACAACTTCCAGAGCGACCGGCGCTGCAAAAAAATATAACGGGAATAATCTTGCAACAAGATAAACTCCTGCAACTACCATTGTCGCTGCGTGAATAAGTGCTGAGATCGGTGTCGGACCTTCCATTGCATCAGGCAGCCAGATGTGCAGCGGAAACATTGCAGACTTTCCTGCGCATCCCATAAAGATAAGGATCAAAGCCCACGTCATTGATGACAGTCCCATAAAAGCAGCTGCTGATCCCATTTTCATCACGGGACCGTTTACATCTGTAAGCTGTATGAAGTCAAAAGTTTCGGTAATCGAAGACAATATTAATATACCGATAAGAAATCCGAGGTCGGCAAATCTTGTAACTATGAATGCTTTCTTAGCTGCGGCAACGGCAGTTGGTTTGGAATAGTAGAATCCTATTAAAAGATAAGAAGAAATACCTACAAGTTCCCAGAATACATATGTCTGAAATATATTCGTTGCAATGACTAATCCGATCATCGAAAAAGTAAACAGTGAAAGGAAAGAGTAATATCTTGAAAATCCTTTATCGCCTTTCATGTAACCGAGGCTGTATATGTGAACCATAAGGGAAACAGTAGTAATTACAACAAGCATCATCACTGAAATAGGATCAAGAAGAATTCCCATGTCAATGTACAGTTTGTCCGAGAATCGGAGCCACTCAAAATTAAACACCGTTATCTTCTGATAGATGCCATCTGCCTTTCCGCTTACGAAGAAATAATTGAATGCAGCTGTATAGGATAAAACGGTTGCTATAAAAACACTAAGTACTCCCGTGATCCCGGAAACTATGGGTTTTAACTTTCCCCCGGCAAGACCTATAAGGACGAAGGTGCAAAATAATATTACCGGTATTATTACTGTGTATGAATATAAACTATCCATTTTCAATCTGTTTTAAAATCTTAAGTACCGCAATTATTTTTAAGATCATTTTGTTGCATGTTTATAATTTCTACAAATTTTTTGATCACCAACAACTAATTTTCAAATGATTTTCAGAGCTCACTTCCCTTGAGCTTTGTCGTTGGTGACCAAAAAAGTTTGCTTCAAGAGGTATCAGAAATTTTAAGTGTATAATGCAAACTTTTTTGGAACACCAACGACGGCGAAAAATTCCTAATTCTTAATCAATACTTCATTTCATTTACTTTTTCCACATCGATCATCTTCACTTTTCTGTAAAGACTGATTATGATCGCAATAGCCACGGCAACTTCCACAGCAGCAGTTGCAATAACGAACAATGCGAAAAACTGACCCTGAAGATTTTCCGGATACAGGTATTTATTGATTGCAACAAAATTAATATTGACCGAGTTAAGTATCAGCTCGACTGACATTAAAATAGTAATCAGATTTTTTCTCGTAAGAAATCCGTAAACACCTGTAAATAACATCAGAGTACTTAATACCAGAAAATGCTCAAGTCCGATTCCTTCTATCATTTTAATTCCTGTTTATTTTTAATTTCACTTTGCTCATCCGGGATATGCTCTCTTCTTGCTAACAATATTGCGCCGACCATAGCTGCAAGTAAAAGTATGCTGATCACTTCGAACGGCAGTACAAAACCGTTTTCATTATAACTAAGCAGATCCATTCCTATCCTGCGCATGCTGCTGTCCATCTCTGTATTTGAAACAGGCTTAAATCTGAATTCCAGTATTGTTGAAATGGTAACAAGAGCTCCGGCTGATACTGCTATAAAGGAGAAGAAAAGTTTTTTCCTGCCGACTGCTTCGAGTTTTTCATCAACGTGGCTCGTAAGCATTACTGAAAAAATTATCAGTACTACAATTCCGCCTGCATATACAGTAAGCTGCACAGCTGCGAGGAAATTAAAATTCAGCATGAAGAACAGTCCTGCCGTTGCAAGCAGTACAAAAAGCAGATACACTGCAGCTCTTAAGATTTTTCTGCTTGTTACAGTCAGTATCGAAAAGACAAATACCATTGCTGCCAGTATGTAAAATACGATCTTTTCCAAAACTTTATTCTTTTATTCCTTTCATGATTTTGGATCCGGGTTTATTCAAAATTTTTGTTAATTTAGTTCTGTCAAATACCGCATGCTCGTATGTCTTTGACATTTTAATCGCATCGGTCGGACAGGCAATTATACACAGGTTGCAGAATGTACACATCGAAAGATGATAAACAAAAGTATCTATGATCTTTTTTGGTTTGCCTGTTTCAGGATCAATTGCTTTATCGCTAATTATTTCAATGGTGCCGTTTGGACAGGCGAGTTCGCATGCAGAGCAGCCGGTACAGGCGTGTTCATTATTTTCATCATGTATCAAAACCACTTCACCCCTGAATCTGTCGAACATCTGCAGCGTGTCCCTGTTCTCGGGATACTGCTGTGTGACTATCTCACTCGGATGCGTAAAATAATGTCCTGTCACTTTCATTCCTGTCAAAAGTGATTTTACGCCTCTGTATATATCGTGAAAATATTTTTTAATACTTTTCAGCATATATTTTATTTAGAGTTGCCAACTTATAAAAAGTTGGCAACTCTTTTATTTTAATTTTAAAAGTGCCATCCTGTCATACTTACAAAAGCCATGAGCAATAAATTCATCAGGTTCAGCGGAAGTAAATATTTCCATTCAAGCGTAAGCATCTGATCAATTCTTAATCTAGGGAATGTCCACTTGAACCACATCAGCAGGAACATTATTGCTATTACTTTTCCGAAGAACCAGAATATCGGAGGTATAAAATCCATTATGTTATTGAAAAATTCAATATTGCCTATGTGCAGCGGCATCCATCCGCCGAAGAAAACAGTTGCTCCGATAGATGCTACAATAAAGAGGTTCACATACTCTGCAAGGAAAAAGTAAGCAAACTTTATCCCTGAATATTCCGTGTGAAATCCTGCAGTGAGCTCCGATTCAGCTTCAGCCATATCAAAAGGTCCCCTGTTTGTTTCTGCAGTGCTTGCAACAGTAAAGATAACAAACGCTATGATCGCGGGAATATGTCCTCTGAAAATCCACCATCCTTCTCTCTGACTTTCGACTATTTCAGACAATTGTAAACTTCCCGTAAGAACTACAATTGTAAGCAAAGATAATATTACCGAAAGTTCATAGCTGACGATCTGCGCGCCGCTTCTCATTGCGCCTATTAAAGAGTACTTGTTATTGCTCGACCATCCTGCAAGAAGAATGCCTGTAACACCGATAGAAGAAACCGCAACTATATAAAATATCCCGATATCGAAATCCACAGCCTGTAGTCCTTTGGCAAAAGGAATTGCAGCAATGACCATGAAAGGCGCTACCATCACAATAAAGGGAGCGAGGTTGAAAAGGAATGAATCCGAACCCTTTGTCATCAGGGGTTCTTTTAATATAAGTTTTATAATATCAGCAACTGTCTGAGCTGTGCCCCATTTGCCGACTCTCATAGGTCCTAATCTCTGCTGGAATAATGCGCAGACTTTTCTTTCCGCATACACAAGCGAAAGTCCAAGCAACGCAATGAATAAAAGAAATACAACTCCGATGATCGCCATTCCGATAAGATCACCTATCACGGGTGTCGTCATTTCCGCAAGCCAGTTTCGTATAGAAACTATAAATTCCGAAAAGTCATATATACTGAA
>CAZLOL010000183.1:0-2219 GCA_964561045.1 uncultured Ignavibacteriaceae bacterium
ATAGATTCCGCACTGACAAGAAACATAAGTACGCTAATTGACATTAATACCCGGATAGATTTAATCAGGAGATTATTAAACGACAAGATTATTCAGCTAAAGGATCGTAGAATAAAAATTGCAGTAATGAAAACCGCATATTTTGGGAGTATCTCAGAGGTAGTTCCTCTCTCTTACAGAAAGGACATTCTGCTTCTCAAATATTTCATGGAGAATAATATACTGCTACTGGCTTTAATGCTGATTTCTATAATAGCTTTTTCCATATTGAATAAAAGCCTCCGGGTAAAACTCAAAGGGAAAAGAGCTGAATCATTTACGCCGCTGACAGATCTGATTCTTAAAAATTCTATACTGACTTCTGTATTTCTGAACCTGATGATCTTCGAATTTTTCTTCCCCGGACCGCCGATAATATTTCAGGGAATTCTTTGGCTGATTGCATCGGCAATACTGACATTGATAATCTTTGGTTATATGACTCGCGTTCAGAAGATTTTCTGGCTGTTTCTGTGCATTTCATTTTTATTGGTATTTTTCTGTGACATGATTCTCGGAAGTTCGGTATTGGAAAATAGTGTTCTGCTTATTGTATGTATTTCAGGAATAGTTATGAACTTTCTTTCATTGAGAATGAATGCATTCTTCGAAAAAAGGAAAAATCTCCGGATGATCGTGCTCATAATATCTTTATTTCTTCTGATAATTGGATCATTTGCAAATTTAGCCGGGTACTATAATTCATCAAAGACATTGATTTCAGCTGCTTACTTTATTTTGTTTTCAGGATATTTACTCTACTGGACATATATATTAGGCCTCGAAATATTAAATACCTTTACATTCCGGTTTGATCAAAACAGCGAAAAAGTAAAGTCGCAGGTAAATAAATTCAGTGCTGTTACTCCGGTTATTTTGAAAGTATTTGTATTTGCAGGTTGGGTTATACTATTTGCACGTAATTTTTATTTTTATGATACTTTACAAGAAAAGATCACATATTTTTTTGAGGAAGAAAGATCTCTGGGAGACTTCACATTTACTTTCGGAAAGATTGCTGTCTTTCTGTTAATCATCTTGATGTCGGTGTTAATTTCAAAAGTAATTGCATTCATTGCCGATTCGGCAGAATCAAGCTCGATAAAAAGAAAAGGCGAAAAGGGAGGATTGAGCAACTGGATGCTGCTTATCAGAATTGGTGTACTCACAGTGGGTATTCTGTTAGCTTTTGCTGCAACCGGCATACCAGTAGACAGGATCACGATCATTCTTGGTTCATTAGGGATTGGTATAGGACTCGGGCTTCAGACAATAGTAAATAATCTTGTCAGCGGCATTTTACTTGCTTTTGAAAAGCCTTTCCGAATCGGAGACAGAATTGAACTTGGTGACAAAATAGGAAAGATTAAGGAAATTGGCATCAGAAGTTCAAAGCTTACCACATCAGATGGATCTACAGTAATCATTCCTAATGGTGATTTGTTGAGTAAGGTTGTAACAAACTGGACATTGCGAGGATCACTAAGAAGGTCGGAAATAATCCTGAGTTTCAAATCGGAAAAACATATTAATGAAGTCAAAGACCTGCTGCAGAAAATTTTGGAAAGCAGCAGGGATGTAATTAAGCACCCGCCACCGTTGGTTTTTGTCAGTAATTTCGATCTTACAGAAGCTGATTTCAAGTTACAATACTGGACTGAGATTGAGAAGGCTGATTTAGTCAGGAGTGAACTTATGCTGGAGATCGAAAAGGAAATTAAGATGTCTGATGGAACCAGGATGAATACAACCGAATGATGCCTCACCACAATGTTTTAAACACCTCAAATTACTTTCTCGAACCCGAAGTCCCAATTAGTTTAGACCATAATTATGCTGCGGACATCATACATAGTTTCCACAGTTGTTGCTCATATAGAACGAAGTGAGCATGACCAACAACCAATAATAAATTATGAAAATTGTTGATGGTCTCGAAAATGTATATTCACCCATCCGCTGAGTCCCCGCATTAAGTTTACTCTGACTTAAAACAGTAATATGGCGGGAGACTCAGCGGAGACGGGAGAAGGTCATTCTTCCGGTAGGCTTTATTGATACAAAAGATACAAAAACAGCAGGGCTCTAACTTAATATGAACCCGGCTGCATTATCAATCTTTCGAATCTGTTCCGTTGACTAAAGTCAACGGCAATGAATTCTTACAAAAATTACAAATC
>CAZLOL010000183.1:2319-7706 GCA_964561045.1 uncultured Ignavibacteriaceae bacterium
GGTCCGTTGTCATTTGATTTTATTGCATGCACACGAACCCAGACCTTGGTACCGCTTTCAAGGTCATTGATTTTTGTCTTTGAGACCTTGCCTATGTGCTTTCTTTTTGTGGCGTTTTCAGGGAAGGACGGATCAACAGAATATTCAGCAATATATCCCTGCGAATATTTAACAGCTTTCCATTGAATGCCAATCTCTCCGGGATTTATTCCCATTGAAGATATTACATTTTCAGGACCGGAGATTATAACGCTTGATTCAGTGCTGCCCGGAGAATCGTTAATAGGAAATCCCGTTGTCGTCAGTTTGGTTTCATCTTCGGCAAGACTTTTTATTTCACTGACCTTTACAAGCGTCAGCCAATTGTATTCTTTTTCAGCATCATTCTGCTTTGAATATTATTCGGTGAGAAGTATCTGTGTATTTCCTACCTCAGAATGAGCGTTACTGAGATTGTTAACAGCATTGCTTTAAGCTGTCAACTTCGCGGGATCAACTGTCACTGATGTATTTCCGGTTAATGCAGTTACATGATCTCTTCCTACCGCTATTTTCTCGGGAATTGACAATCCTCTTGTTGCTGATTTTACTTTAGCCATCTTAGTTTTCCTCCTCTGCCTTTACAGGCAGAATTTTATTTAGGTTAATAAATTAAAATAACGTTATTTTTTTGCTGACCGCTTTCTTGATTTTTTTTAAAAGATCGGATAATTCAGCTTTGCATATTACTGTTTCCATTCAGCACTTTTTCAATTTCCTTCAGCACTTTGCCAAACACCTTCAGTACTCTGTCATTCTCTTTTAGCACTTTGCTATTCTCCTTTAGCACTTTGTCATTCTCTTTCAACACTTTGTCATACTCCTTTAGCACTTTGTTAATTTTCATAAGCATTTTGTTGTTTTCCATTGTCAGTCTTCTGTTCACCTTTAATTTTATCATCATTTACTTTTTAAAACTGTTTTAAGAACTTGAACAAATTTATTAATGATGTTTTTATTTGTCAAAGGAATTGTTTTATGATTTGTGAAGTAATTCCCTGTTAAAAATTTTTTAAACCCTTATCCCGTGAAGATTTGCGTGAAACAGATTTTTCAGCTTTTTTGTTAAATTCTTATAATATTTTATTCAGCTATGATTGACTTATTCAATTCTCTTACGAAGGATGAATTAACAAAATTTGAAGACTTTGTGAATTCTCCTTATTTCAATAAATTCAGGACTCTTGTAAAGCTGTTTTATTTTCTGAAAGAAAAATATCCTTAGGTAAAAAAAGCGGATATTACCAACAGTGAGATCTCAATGCGGGTTTTCTCAAAAGTAAAAGTGAGCGATGCAGAATACCGGAAGCTAAAATCGGATTTTTCAATTCTGATCGCGAAATTTTTGAAACAGTCCGAGCTTGAATCTGACATCCAGTCAGGCCGGTTTGCTTCTTTTTATGCTTTTGAAAAGAAAGGCGACCTTAAGAAATGTTCAATGCTGATTAACGAGATCGGGAAGCATCAGTCAGAAGAACTTAATAAAAAGATAAATATTATTTAATCCAGATCAATCTCTTAGGCGAGAAATATGAACTAACCATGCTTTTGTTAAAGGACTATTCAGGGATTATGACTGAAAAAATAAAATATGTTCATTATTATTTTCTATATGAAAGCTTAAACGGAATGATCACATTCCTGATTAATTCAAGGCACATTAAAGAAGTTCTTATGAAAAAGACATACTTGTATAAACAGATATTACAATATGTGAATGACAACCGGAAAGAAATTTTCAAGGATCATCCTGTTATTGTAATTTATTATTATATAGTGCAGATGTACTTAGAGTTCGATGACAGGTACTATGAAGAACTGAATAGATATTGTTTAGCAAAGAAAAAAAATTTTAGTTTTGAACTTTTACTGGAATATCATCTGTGCTGCGAAATTTATTTCCACATGAAAATTTTAGCCATTTCCGGTGATGAATTCAGGAACAGAAAGGAATTATTCAAAATTGATAAAATTGCCTTTGAAAAGGATCAGTATTATGAAAAATATTTCAGTAAAGGAAGGTTTATGGAAGGATACAAATTTATATACACGGTCAAAAATGCTTTGAGTGTGAATGAAATCAACTGGTCGCGGAAAATTGTTGAAAAATTCCCTTCAATAGTAATTCCTGTACAGCGTGAAATAATTTATGATGTTTCACGTGCGATTATTTCACTTATAAGAAAAGATTATGACATGACTCTGAATTATCTGGCTAATGTTTCTTTAAAGCACCTGATTTATTATGCCGAAGCTAAATTGTTAAGGATGATGGTGTGGATAGAAACAAATTACACTGAGCTTCATAAAAATGAGCAGTCAAGCTTTAAAAAGAGTCTGTTAAAAAATCCGGATATAGACAATGATGTCAAAGATCATTTGAAAATACTTTTAAATTATCTGAACTCAATTTTCAAATTAAAAATTAAAAAGGATAGAAATATAAAAAATGAGGTGCGCAAATTAAGAAATAAGCTGAAGAAAGAACAGTATCTGTTTGATTAAAAGTTCTGGATTTTTCAAAAATTGGATGAAGTGGAATTGTGAAGTGTGAATGGGAATGAAATGACAAAATAAGCAGACCCACTAGAATTCATATTGAACCAAAATATCATTCACTATTTCTGCACATCAAAAACTTTTTCTTTTAAAGCTTTGATTACTCTTTCAGTTCTGATCTCTCTGCCATCCCTGTTAAGATGATAGACAGAATCAAAAAACAGGCTGTCAGGGAAAACTGAATCCTCCGGGGAAGAAATAATTTCTATCTTCATATTATCTTTTAACTGATTTTCGAAGTTTGATATTGCTTTATAATTTTTTTCATACTCGCTATCCGGATAGCTGGCATAAGTAAAATATACACTTGCCCCGTTATCATTTGCATATTTTAAAAAATCATTCAGCTTTTCAATGCATTTAGTGTAATCTGAAATTTCCAGTTTGATCCTGCCTGTTAAATTCTCCGGAGGCTTTTTATCAATATGACTTACAACATCCCCGTTTGAATTAAATGCACTCCTGGAATAGACGAGAGTATCATAAGAATTCAATTCCGATGAAACAAAAACTTTCGCTTCTTTAAGCCGGATTATTTTTTCGAAAATAAAATTAAAAAACTTTTGTCTGATCTGCTGAGCTTCGTTTACATAATATTTTGTCTTCTGAATATAATAATCCTTATCATAATCAATAAACTCTTTACTTTTTGGATACAGTGCAACTACATAAGACAGATCTTTATAGTAAATCTTGTCAAGAAAATATTCAATTGACAAAACCACTATATCTCCTTTTTTTATATTGTGCTTTACGTCATTCAGAATGAAACTCAATCCCAAATCACCGTGCAATCCCATATTTATAACAGGCATTTTAAATTCATCCTCGATCTTTTTTGAATTCAAACCAAAGGCAAGGTTGGAAGCCCCAACAAAGATTATTCTTGGCGAAGGAGTTTTTTCAAGCAAATCATTTTTATCAATTAATGCCGCAAAATAATTATTGTAATCATATACTCTATTATCCCTGCTTAAAATAAGTATTATGCTTCCAGCAGTTAAAAGTAATATAATTGATATTTTGTAGAATAATTTCATTAAAATTGAAAATAAATAAATTGCTGTGTTATATCAAACTGTCCGAAGAGCAATATGATAATTATTAAAATATAATATAAAAACCACCTAAGGACGATTGATTTTTTGTTCAGCATTCCTATAAAGCTTCCCTTTCTTTGTATCATTTCAATTAATTTTAAAGAAATGATCAAAGCAATTGCAACAGAGAAATCAAATAAATTTTTATCAAGATAAAGCAGGTGAGATCTGTCAGAGGTAAACATTAAGCTTACATTTCCGATACCGGAGAAGATATTAGATACAATGTAAAGAGCTGAATTTAAATCTGCAGCCCTGAAAAAGATCCAGGCAAAGCAGACTAATGAAAAAGTGAAAACTATCTGAATATATTTGTGAATTGCCGGGAACCTGCCAAGCCCTGTAAATTCAACAACTTTTTTCCTGAAATTCACGGTCAGCATTCCGGATATTAAATAAGATCCGTGTAAAGCTCCCCATATAATAAATGTCCAGTTTGCTCCGTGCCACAAACCGCTTATAACAAATGTTATGAATAAATTAAAATACCATCTTGGAATTGCAACACGATTCCCTCCAAGCGGAATATAAAGATAGTCCCTGAACCAAGTTGATAAAGATATATGCCATCTCTTCCAGAATTCATGAATTGATTTTGAGAAATAAGGACGATTAAAATTCTGCATCAGATTAAACCCCATAACATTTGCCGCACCTCTGGCAATGTCAGTATATCCCGAAAAATCGCAGTAGATCTGAAATGCAAAAAATACAGTAGCTATAACCAGGCTTATTCCTTTGTAATTGTACGGATTATCATAAACCTGATTTACAAATACCGCTAACCTGTCTGCGATCACAACTTTCTTAAACATACCCCAGGTCATTAACTTCAAACCGTCTGTAATTCTTTTGTAATTGAATTTATGTTCCTCATAAAACTGATGAAGAAGATTCTGAGGTCTTTCTATGGGACCTGCAACTAACTGTGGATAAAACATTACATACAACGAATATATGCCAAAATTCCTTTCCGCTTTTATTCTTCCTTTGTAAACCTCTACAACATAGCTCAGACTCTGAAATGTATGGAAAGATAATCCTATCGGTAATATTAACCCTATGTCCTCAATAGGATATTCAATGTAGAAAATTTTTGATAACGATGCAAAATTTTGGTTAAAAAAATTAAAATATTTGAAAATAAAAAGTACCATGCATAAAGAAACGACGCTCAGAATCAGATATTTTATTTTATTTCTTCCTTCACTTTTCTCAATATAAATTCCGGCAAAGTAATCAATTATAATCGTAATTAATAAAATCAAAATATAAGCCGGGATGAATGACATGTAAAAGTAACAGCTAGCACCTAAGAGTAATAACCAGCGATACTTATGCGGGGAAAGAAAATATAACAGCGTTACAACCGGAAAAAAAATCAGAAACTGAATCGAATTAAAAAGCATAACTTGTTATTATTATATAAAGTGATTTTAACTTACCACAGAAATCAATTAAATAATATTCATAATTTAACTAAAAAACCCGATAACAAATATTATTATCAGGTTTTATTGAGCTGGCAGAGGGATTTGAACCCCCGACCTGCTGATTACAAATCAGCTGCTCTACCAGCTGAGCTATGCCAGCAATTTTCTGGTTATCTGCAAATATAATTTTTTTATTGCTTTCTTACAATGTACTCTTTTTGAAATTTTAATAAACCGGGAAATGTGTCAGGGAACA
>CAZLOL010000184.1:0-7693 GCA_964561045.1 uncultured Ignavibacteriaceae bacterium
TAAGGTTTTCAACTCATGAAAGTTAATTACAAAAAGAATATCTCTTAACTTAATGGTATTGGAGCCGGGGGGTGGGGTTGTTCAATGTGCATGGAGCTCTCCATATTTATTTAGAACATAATAAATCGTTTTGGACGGATGCGATTTTTGTTAAATTACCGGATTCGATTAATCCTATATTTTTAATCTCCCTATTTTAAAAGAAGCATTTTCCTGGAATTTATAAAAGGTCTGAAATCTGAATTTTTAAAATTCTCAAAATCTTCAAAATCTAAAGTGTAATAATAAATCCCGCTTGATAAATTACTGCCGTCAAAGTATAAATCATAATTTCCCGCAGCCTGTATTTTATCAAGTAATGTCATGATTTCTTTTCCCGTGATATCATAAACTTTAAGGATAGCCCTTCCTCCACATCTTAAAAGATATTTAATTCTGGTATCAGGATTAAACGGATTGGGATAATTTTGTTCAAGGAATGCAGATTCAGGTAAAGTGACATTATCAGAACTAATACCGGAACTGACATGAACATATTTTAAAATGACACCCTGATCCCCGACAGCCCAGCCGTGCAGTGAATCTGTAAAATCCACCGAATACAAATCCGCGCTGTCAGCTGCGGGAATTGATTTCCAGGTATTTCCCGAATCATAAGTCACAGCCCAGTTCCTGGAATAGCCGAGCGCCATCCATCCTTCACGGGCAGTCCGGAAATCCACGGAGTATGCCTGTCCGAATAATTCCAGTGAAGAGTACTTCCATGTTGCCCCCGCATCAGATGTATTACATATCTGAACTCCGTATTCAAAATCACCGCCGGCTGAAATTAAATTGTTCTGATCCCTGACATAGAAATCATAGAAAGGCTCAGGTGAATAATTACCTGCAGACCAGTTGAAGCCGCCGTCAACAGTTCTCCAGATCACTCCTGCAATATCTATATACCCTCCGCAGGCAAATCCATTTAGAGAAGAAGAGAATGTTATCCTTGAAACAGGAAATCCGGAAAATTCCGAAGTATCTACATTAGAAGCGAACCATGAGTTTCCAGCATCTGATGTTTTATATATCGCGCCTCCGAATCCTCCCATAAACCCGTTAAGCGAATCGCGGAAATAAATAGTTCTGAAAAATTTTGAAGAGTCGGGAAATAATTCGGAGTTCCAGTTTGTCCCGCCGTTTGTAGTAGTGAGGATTGTCGTGCCGGAAAAAAGAAATTCATTTGCCACAACCCAGCCAAGACTATTGTTCAGAAAAAAAATATCATTTATATAAAAAGTTATTCCGGAATTCTGTATTTCAAAAGAACCGCCTCCGTTAGAAGTATGAATGATAACTCCGTCATCACCCGCAGCCCATCCGTTCTGATCATCCGTGAATACACAGTTGCGCAGGCTGGTACTTACAGGACTGCTTACCTTTGTCCAGTAAGACTGTGAATAAAGAACATTAAACGAGAATACAATTTGCAGTAAAAATAAAACAATATATTTCCGGAAAATAAGATTTACTCCGGGCAAATTTAATTTTTTAAAAAACACTGATTTACATTGAATTAATATTCACAACAATATAGTTTATTTCTCTAATTTTAAAAACAAAAACTTCTATGAAAAAAACCTCACCTTTAAAAAGAGGGTTAACATCCTTTTTTGTAATTGCAATTTTATTCGTTACGGGATTTGAGATCTTTCAGGGACAGAAATCAATTGAAAGTCCTGTTAAACAGGATATTTTTGACTACGATGAAAATGATCCATACATTGACAGACCGACAAGAGAAGCTTTAACCCATGTAACAGAAAATACGGATGATGATCTGGATATCATCACTGATGCAAACGGATTTGATAATTTTGAGATCGGTGTTGATATGGCAGAGCAGATGCTTGTATCAAATCCCAGGAATCCGCTTAACATGCAGTTTGGAGTTAACAATTCAACCACAGGACAAAATGCGTATTATACTTCAAACGGTTATGACTGGATACAAAGCAATCCTGCCTACCATTCATCAATATGCTGTGATCCGTGGTCGGCATTTGACAGTCTCGGAAGGCTTACTTACGGATCAGGAGTAGCCGGTCAGTATGTTTACAGATCTTCAAACGGCGGAGCGACTTACGGACCTGCAATTTTATCCGTAAGCGGAAATGACAGAAACACTTTAGCTGCAGATCAGACGAACGGTCCTTATACGAATTATCTTTATGCAGCAATAACACCGGGAAATTTTTCAAGAAGTACAAATAACGGACTGAACTGGACTCAGACATATTCATCTTCAAATACAGTACCGGGAACCATGATAGCAGTCGGACCTAACGGCGATATTCAGGGAGGATGTGTAATGTATGTTACAAATACAGGAGCAACACAGAATGTAACTTATACCTTTCACAGATCCACTAACGGCGGAGCGAATTTTTCCGTAATGTCCAGCCTTACGGTAGCAGGATATGTAGGAATATTAAATTCAGCAGGAAGACTTGTTATAAACAACGGAAGAACCAGACCTTATCCCATGATAGCTATGGATAACAGTTATGGTCCGTACAGAGGCAGACTTTATCTTGTCTATGCTTCAAATGTTCCAGCAGGAAACGGGAACAAACCCGATATCATTTTACAGTATTCAACAAATCAGGGATCTACATGGTCGAGTAAAATAACAGTCAATGATAACGCCAATCCGCAACTAAGCGATCAGTGGTTTCCGGCTATATGGTGTGAAAAAGAAACAGGCAGACTTTATATAAAATGGTATGACACAAGAGAAAACCCTGCAACTTATGCCGTCAATGTTTACGCAACATATTCTGACAGCGGAGGAACTTCTTTTGCTGCAAGTCAGAAACTTACAACTACATCATGGACATACCCGAATCCCGGCTGTGCAGCTAATACAAATTGTTACAGGGGAGATTATGACGGTATGACAGCAAATCCGAAAGCGGGATTTGCAGTTTGGTATGACGGCAGGCTTGGAACTTATAAAAACGTCGGATCATATTTTCCTGATTTCGGAATGCTTGCTTCACCTTCTTCACAGACAGTTAATCAGACAAATGACAGCAGAAATTTTACGGTCTCAATTCCTGCGGTAAAATTATATACTGATGTGACGACATTCAGCGCGTCAGTCTCTCCGGCACCATCTACGGGAAGCATTCAGTTTGAGTTTCTCGGGGGAAATACTCTTTCGAGTTATCCCGATTCGAAATTCTTAAAAGTCAAAACAGTAGGCACAGTAACGCCAACGGGAAATTATACGGTTACAATAACCGGTCAGGGTTCGAACGGAACACCCGTTCATAAAAGGACAGTGACACTTACAGTTAATACTTCCGTCAGCGCAGCACCATGTGATGACTTTTCCGGAGTGAAATTTCCTCCCGCTTCAATGTATGAGGAATTTTCCGGAACAAATTACTGGTCAAAGAGCGATGTGTCGGCTTACGGAATCGGAACAGGCTCTGCAAAGTTTGATTTCTACAGCGCTTCTGCGGGAACCGTGCAGTCAATAGTATCTAATAATTTTACGAATGCAGTTTCAAATACTTATCTGACTTTTGATGAAGCTTATGCTCCTTTTACATCATTTGGACCGGATACATTAGTAGTGGAAGCTTCAAGTAATTTTGGCGTATCATATACTGTATTAGCCACTTTGTTAGGCAAAACAGACGGTACAGGTGAACTGAATACAGCCCCTGCAAATGTTTCGGCTTTTACACCATTAAATTCACAATGGAGACCCAAGATATATTCATTGCCTGCCGGAACAAATAAAGTAAGGCTTAAAGCAAAGAGCGGTTTCGGAAATAATTTATACGTGGATAATTTATGCGTTCAGGTATTAAGCGCTCCTTCAAATACTGCCTCCATAGGATGTATGCCGCAGGGTTTTTACAGGCCATTGCCTTTCCCTCAGACAATTCAGGATACAGTAAGGGTATATTTGCACAGGACTGATTTTGCTAATGTGATAGTTGATTCGGCAACTTCATATTTAACAACTAATGCAATTGCAGCTTCACCATTTACAAAAGCTCTCACGGGAAATTATTATATTGAAGTAAGGCACAGAAACAGTATACAAACCTGGAGTAAAAACGGAGGCGAGGTTTACAACAGAGGTTCGGATTTAATTTTTAATTTCGTAAGTCCGGCAAACCAGGCTTACAACAACAATCAATATCTTATTGATCCTGCTCCTTATTATGGAATGTTTGGCGGTGACATTGATCAAAACGGCTTTGTGGATCTGAATGATTTAACTTTGGTTTATAATGATGCGTCTTCTTTTGTAACGGGTTATGTAGTAACAGATGTAACAGGCAACAACATAACAGACCTGAACGATATTCTATTGACATATAATAACAGTTCAAATTTTGTCACAGTTCAGAAACCTGCAGAAGCAGAACCGGAACCAATACTTACAGATGATGCCGAATTCACAAAAACTAATTTTGAAAATGATGCTCTGAGACAAAAGTTTGAGTCCGGAATGAGAGCTAAGGAAGAAATGAAATTAAATTTTAAAGTTAAGACTGAGCCTAAGTGGGCTAATGATCCTCCTGTTAACTATAAAAACAGATTCAACTTTCAGAAGCCTAACAGTAATTCAAATCAAAAAGGAAAAACTCCGGGTAATCCGTAATTTCATCCGGAATATAATTTAGATTAAAAAAGGCTGAACGAATAATCTTTCAGCCTTTTTATTTGAGTTAACCTTTATTTATAACAGTATTTTATATATTTTACCCTATCCAAATTGTATACAAAACATTTCTAAAACTTAAATCATTTAAAAGAATGAAAAAATTGTTTTTGCTTATTCCAGTTTTTTGCTTAGGGGCATTTCTTTTTATGGGGCAGAAATCAACTGACAAACCTGAAAAATGGAATTTAGGTCCTCAGGAAACAGGAATTTATGATCCTGGTGTATTGAATAATACACCTCTACCACAGGATTACGATAATAACTTTATTCCAAACACAGCAACAAGATATATAAGCGATCCAAACGGCATTTATGCAGTTAATCCGAATTTCAGGATTTTACCGAGAGCAGGAAGCTACCAGTCTGAAGTTATTATCTGCAGACATCCTCTTAATCCTATGATAATGTTCGGCTCTTCAAATGCATTTAATAATACAGGTACACTGTTCATAAGCGAAGGTGTTTATGTAACCACAAACGGCGGAGTTAACTGGTTCGGCAGTGATACATTGCAGGGATCACCAATCCTGAATCACGGTGGTGACCCGGGTCCGACTATTGACAAGAACGGAACATTCATTATGAGTCACCTTGGCTTCAGCACTTCAGGTATGTATGCTAATTATTCAACAAACAACGGGGCAACCTGGTCTAATACATTTACAATTGCTTCAGGTTCACAGGATAAAAATTTCGCAGGAACAGACGATGCTCCGGGCAGTCCTTATTACGGAAGATCTTACGTCGTCTGGTCATTATTCAATGTATCAAATCCTCCGATCGCAATTTCATATACAACTAACGGCGGCGTCTCCTGGTCAGGAGCTGCGCAGATAAATACTTCAGTGACAGGTCATTACTCGCAGGGATGCGATATAAGAGTTGGTCCTAACGGGGAAGTTTATGTTGTATGGGCAGCCCCAAATACTTCAGCGGCTAATGTCGAGGACTTTGCGGGTTTTGCAAAATCAACAAACGGCGGAGTTAACTGGACAGTAACAAACAATGCTTATGACATGAATGGTATTCGCGGTACGTTCCCTACAAAGAATAACATAAGAGTCAACGGTTTCACAAGAATAGATGTTGACAGAAGCGGCGGTCCGAGAAATGGCTGGATCTATGTTGTAGCTGCTGAAAAAAATCTTGCTCCTGCAGGTTCAGATCCGGATGTAGTTCTTCACAGATCAACTAACGGCGGTACTTCATGGTCAGCAGGAGTAAGGGTTAATCAGGATGCTTTGAATAACGGAAAGTATCAGTGGTTCCCTGCAATAAGAGTTGATGAAACCGGCGGAGTAAACGTTGTTTATTATGACGACAGGAACACAGCATCAGATTCAAGCGAAATTTATTTCTCAAGATCAATTGACGGCGGATTTACATTTACAGATGCTCTTGTAAGTGATCACAGATTCAAACCCAAAACAATCGGAGTCAGCGGTATTGCCACAGGGTATCAGGGTGATTATATAGGTATAACTTCAGGCAACGGAAAACTCTGGCCAATCTGGATGGATGACAGACCGGGTCCTGACGGACTATATCAGGCATGGACAACTTCAATTGATCTGGGTCCCGGAATTACACATACTCCGTTACCAAACACAGAACAGCTTGCCGGTAATTATGCAGTTAATTGTGTGATAACAACTTCAGGTTCAGGCATCAATCCATCTTTAACAAAATTACTCTGGTCAAGAAATAATGTTGCAGTAACAGACAGTCTTCTCATGACCAATTCAAGCGGAAATAACTGGACGGCAAATATACCTGCAAACGGCTCTCCTGCAACTTACAGGTATTATATCAAAACCACTGACAGTTTAAGCAGAACCGCAACATCTCCTGCAGGAGCTCCTGCTATTTTAAATTCATTCGTTGCTCAGTCAGATAATGTAAAACCGGTGATAGTTCATACTGCTTTAGGCAATACACCCAAGCCGAACTGGCCGGCGACTGTGACTGCAACTGTTACAGACAACTTAGGTCTCGATTCATCATGGGTAAGATGGTATATAAATGCAGGCGCAACAAAACAATTTAAACTTATAAATACAACCGGAAGCACATTTACAGCCGCATTTAATTCTGTGAATGCAGACGTGAATATAGGCGACGTTGTATCATACAGGATCATTGCACAGGATAATTCACTTGCACATAACAGAGACTCTACATCACTATATACATTCAATATTACAGAGCAGGTATTATGTGAGGATTTTACTTCAGCAACATTTGCACCGACTAACTGGAATGTTGAGTTTACGGGAACACAATACTGGACGAGAAATGCAGCAAGTGCATTTCTGATCGGAGCAGGTTCAGCCAAGTTTGACTTCTGGACAGCATCGTCAGGGACTACACAATCACTCGTAACACTTACTTTTGGAAATTCAATAGCAGGGGACACTCTGAAATTTGATTATTCATATGCTCCTTATACAACCACATCAAGCATAGACTCATTAACTATCGAAGCATCAACAAACGGCGGCACCACCTATTCAAACATAGCAAGATACAAAGGAAGCACGAATGATACTATCGGTAATGCAAATACTTTAAAAACAACTGCTGCTCTTGGTTCAGCTTATACTCCTACACTTGCCAATCAGTGGCTGACAAAAAGAATTGTTTTGCCTGTAGGAACCAATAAGATTAAATTCAGGGCAAGAAGCGGATTCGGAAATAATCTTTATATAGACAATCCGTGCAAAGTAAACAACGCTGCGCCTGTTCCTGCAACAATTACATTTGCAGCGCAGGGATATTTCGATACATTGAATACCAAATTAAACATAAGGGACTCAGCAACATTCTATCTCAGAAACACAGTATCACCTTATACTATAGTTGATTCTGCAAAATCAGTAATTGATTCCATTTCTGCATCAGGTACTGTGACGTTTGCAAATGCAGTTACAGGAACTTATTATCTTGTAGTCAAAGGCAGAA
>CAZLOL010000185.1:0-7688 GCA_964561045.1 uncultured Ignavibacteriaceae bacterium
CAATTAAGTATATTTGCCACTTATGAAAATTAGTTTAAACTGGTTAAAAAATTATATACCGGATCTTCCCGATGAGCCCGTAAATATTCTTGCGGATAAAATGATCGCAATCGGGCTTGATATTGAAAGCACAGAGGACGAATCAAGGATATTTGATAAGTTTGTTGTCGGGGAAGTTATTGAAAAAGATAAGCATGCGAATGCTGATAAGCTTAGTTTGTGCAAAGTGAATACCGGAAATGAGATTCTCAGCATAGTATGCGGCGCACCGAATGTTGCAAAGGGTCAGAAAGTATGTGTAGCTGTGATCGGCGCTGTCATTCCGAACGGCAGTTTTGAAATAAAGAGATCAAAGATCCGCGGTGAACTTTCGGAAGGGATGATCTGCTCAGAGAAAGAGCTTAACATGTCAGAAAATCATGACGGAATACTTGTACTCGATAATGATGCCGTTCCGGGGGAAAAGTTTTCCGATCATATAAAAGCAAATGACATTGTATTTGACATAGGCATTACGGCTAACAGAGGCGATCTATATTCTTATTTTGGCGTGGCAAGGGAAGTCGCAGCGATGTATGACAAAAAGATAAAAATACCGGAAATAAATGTAACTGAATCCGGTGTACCGACAAAGGATCTGATAAAGATAACCATAGATGATCCGTCATTATGCAGAAGGTTTACGGGAAGAGTAATAAAAAATGTTGGTATAAAAGAGTCTCCGGACTGGCTGAAGAAGAAGCTTAAAGCAATTGGCCTGAATCCGAAAAATAACATAGTTGATATTACAAACTTTGTTATGTTCGAGACAGGACAGCCTCTTCATGCATTTGACTATGATAAGATACACGGGAAGGAAATCATCGTTAAGACAGCAAAAGAGGGAGATAAATTCACCACTCTTGATTCAAAGGAAAGAATTCTCAATGCAGATTCACTCATGATATGTGATGCTGAAGGATATTCGGGAATAGCCGGAGTAATGGGCGGGAAAGAATCAGAGATCTCTGACAACACTAAAAATATTTTTCTTGAAGTTGCATATTTCGATCCGGTATCTATTAGAAAGAATTCCAAAAAGCTCGGACTTCAGACAGATGCATCGCAGAGATTTGAAAGAGGAGTTGATATGGATACCGTAGATTATGCATCAAACCGCGCAACTCAGCTTATTCTTGAGCTTGCAGGAGGCGAAGCATCAAAAGATTTATACGATGTATATCCTGTGAAATTTGAGGAAATTACAGCTGCCATGAGACTTGAAAAAGCAAATGACCTTATTGGAATAGAATTAAGCGAGGATGAAGTAATTAAACTGCTTGATAAAATAGATATAAAATTTCTGAAAAAGGAAAATGACAGATTAATATTCAGAATCCCTGAATTCAGGAGAACTGATATATCAAGAGAAGCGGATCTGATCGAAGAAGTAACCAGAATATACGGTTACGATAATATTGAAGGAGATCTTAATTTCAGCGTAAATGTTACTAATTCCGGTGAATATGCAAGCAAAAATTTTAAGATAACAAAGGAGATCACCGGATATCTCACAGGCAGAGGATTCAACCAGATACTGACAAATCCGCTTGTTGACGAGAAGAAGCTGCAGATCTTTCCGGGGAAAACCGGAAAGTTGCTGAATTCAATTTCAGTAGAAATGAATTCACTCAGAACAAATCTTATTTTCGGAATGCTGAAAGTAATCAGCAATAATTTTAACAATTCAGGAAAAAATATTTCATTAAAGTTATTTGAGACGGGAAGAGTTTTTTCCGGCGAGGGAAACAATTTTCACGAAGAAGACCGTCTGATAATGGCAATGTCAGGTAAAAAGGACGCTGAAATGATATACGGCGGGGAAAATGATTTTGATATATATGAAATCAAAGGAGAAGTGGAAATGTTTTTGTCTAAATTGAATCTTGAAAATTTTACATTATTTTATTATAATGACAAAGTTTTATATGATGTCAGCATAGATATTAAGTTAAGTGATGAATTAATCGGCAATATTTATAAAGCAGATAAGTCACTTAAAAAAGAATTTGAGATTGAATCTGATGTTTATATTGCCGAACTTTACTTAAATAAAATTTACGGCTATATAGATCAATCGAAACAATTCAGGGAAATATCAAAATTTCCTTCGGTTAAGAGGGATCTTGCCATAGTGGTGGATAAGAATGTAACATTTGATGAGCTGAGGAATAATATAATTAGGAGTGCGGGTAAGATGCTTAAAAATCTTCAGTTGTTTGATCTATATGAAGATACAAAGCTTGGAGAAGGTAAAAAGAGCCTGGCATTTACTTTGGAATTTTCCTCAAATGAGAAGACTCTGACTGATGAAGAGACAAATAAATTTGTTAATAAAATAATAAAAGACCTGGAGAGCGGTCCGGGAGCAACATTAAGAGCATAAAGTTTCGAAAAAGAAACTAATTCAAACGAGTTATATGGTAAATGAAATAAATAAAGATTTTATAAAAGATTTGAAAAATTCTGTCAGAATCAATCTGGACGATCTTTTATCAAAAGTTAAAATATTAATTTCAAAACTTAAGGACCTTAAAAATGAAAACATTTTACTAAAGGAAAACATAAAAAACTTAAATTTAAAAATATCAGAATTAAAATTACAGCATACCAAATTAAATACTGAAATAATAAATAAGGATAAGGAGATATCAGATCTCAAAAATTCAGTTCTTAACTCGACGGGCAATAAGGTTTCAATAAATGACAAGAATATTGCGAAATCGAGGATACAGGAACTCATAACAAGAATAGACACGCATCTGGAGCAGTATGACAACGGTGAAAAATATCAGGACACGTAAAAAATGTTTGACACATTATAATTTTCAAATTCACAAGAATAATAAATCTTCTATTGAAAAATGAATCAAAAAGACATACGGGTTAAAATATTCAATAGTGAGTACAATCTGCAGGGTGATAACGCAGAAAAAGTGGAAAGGATCTCGGATTATCTTGACGGAATAATGAACAGGATAAACAGCGAGTCTCCAAACCAGTCCGAAGAAACAATTGCTGTTGTATCGGCGCTGAACATTGCCGAAGAGTATTTCAAGGAAAAAGATTCTAAAATCGATCTTGAGAAAGATTACTCAAGCCTGCTTGAAGAGTTTAATACTAAGGCAAAGAGTATATCAGGTCTAATCGATGAAAATCTGTGAATTTAAAATGAAAGCCGTTCTTTAAATATGAGTCGTGGTTTATAAAAACCGCACAGACAATAGTCAAACATTATAAAAAACCAACAGGTTTAGCTATATGGGAGGAAAGCTCAGGACTAATGTCAATTACAGGCCTCATTCCGGCTTGCCGGAAACTTTACTGAAGCTGAAAAGCATCAATAGTAATCAGAGGAAGCAAAAGACATTCTGGCACCACCCACCGTTATATAGGAAAGGTTTTTTTATGACCTTTGTGCTATTTACGCGTCTGATGCGGTTTTTTTATTTGGTTAATTGTGTTAATTATGTAAATATTAGATGATTGATTTAAATTAATAACAAAGTGATTTCTGACAAATAACATTACATTATCATAATAATTAAACATATTAACTCTGCTAAATAATTTAAAATAATTTACGCAATTATCAAATCAACACAATTAACACAATCAACACAAATAACATAATTAACTAACAACAAACATACGTTACGGAGGAAATAAAAAATTATGGATCTAGAATTATACATATTACTACCGGTATTAGTAGCACTTTGTCTTCTGACATTCTTTCTCGGATGGTATCTTAACTCACGGTCGAATAAAATAAAAATAGAGGGTTCTGAAAATATTGCAAAGAAAATTATATCCGATGCAGAGCACAAATCCAAAGAAAAAATTGATTTTGCCGAAAAAAGAGCAAAAGAGATTCTTTCAGATTCAGATAAGGCATCACAAAACCTGAAGAAAGAGAAGCTGCTTGAAGTCAAGGATGAATTTTACAAGAGGAAGCAGAAGTTTGATGAAGAAGTAAAAGAGAGGGAAAAAGATGTAGTTGAAGATGAGAAAAAGTTAAAAGCCGAGAAAGAGCTTCTGGATAAGGCAAAATCCGAACTGAAAAATTTTGAAATAAAAGTAGCAAAGCTTCAGGAAGATTACGAGAAAAAATTTAATGAAGCTGTTCAGAAGAGCGATGAAGCCGGTAAGATGATCGAACAGTATTCGGAAGTTCTTAATGAGCAGAAGGCCAGGCTTCAGAGAATTTCAGGTCTGAGCGAAGAGGAAGCAAAAAAGGTTCTTTTTGAGAATCTGATAAATGATGCAAAACTTGAGGCTGCTCAGAAATTACAGGAAGTCAGGGAAGAAACAAAACTTGAATCCAACAGGATTTCAAAGAACATCATCATACAGTCTATACAAAGAACTGCATCCGATCATTCGGTAGAAACTACAGTCAGTGTACTTCAGATAAATTCGGATGAATTAAAAGGAAGGATAATAGGTAAAGAAGGAAGAAACATCAGGGCATTTGAAGCTGCAACCGGCGTGGATATAATTGTTGATGATACCCCTGAGGCGATAATTATTTCAGGATTTGATCCGTTCAGAAGAGAAGTTGCAAGAGTAGCTATGGAAAGACTGATTGCAGACGGAAGAATACATCCGGCAAGAATAGAAGAAGTAGTTGAGAAAGTTCATAAAGAGCTTGTAGAAGAGCTGGTTCGCGTAGGAGAAAACACTTTGATAGAAATGGGAATACAGGGAGTGCACAGGGATATTATTACTCTGATAGGCAGAATGAAATTCCGTTCAAGTTACGGACAGAATGTACTGAACCATTCAATCGAAGTAGGACACCTTGCCGGAATAATGGCGGCAGAGCTCGGACTCGATGCTCAGATGGCAAAGAGAGCAGGCCTGCTGCATGACATGGGAAAAACAATAGACAGAAATATAGAAGGACCACATGCAATACTCGGATACGAAGTTGCAAGAAGATGCAAAGAGCACGCAATAATATGTAATGCTATAGGTGCTCATCATGATGAAATGCCGATGGAACATCCGATATCAATTCTTGTTCAGGCAGCAGATGCTATAAGCGGGGCAAGACCCGGAGCAAGGAGAGAGTCAGTGGAAGCATATTCAAAGAGACTTGAGAAACTGGAAACGATTGCAAAGTCCTTTGAAGGCGTTGCAAAGACATATGCAATACAGGCGGGAAGAGAAGTCAGGGTCATTGTAGAGCAGGATAAGATAAATGATGTTTCCCAGGATCAGCTCGCATCGGATATAGCGCACAAAATACAGGAGGAAATGGAATATCCGGGACAAATAAAGGTTAATGTAATCAGGGAAAGAAGATCAATTGCATTTGCAAAATAATATATAAGTTGTTTACACAAAATAATTTGCATACATTGATCAATATAAAAAAGTTAAATGAAAAATAAAAAGAAACTCGTAATAGGAATAACAGGCGGAATTGGTTCTGGTAAGACTGAAGTATGCAAGTTGCTGGCAAAGAGAGGATTTAAAGTGTATTATTCGGATCTTGTCGCAAAGAGCCTTTATCTGTCAGATAAAAAATTATCAGATAACATAGTAAAAGTTTTCGGCAGGGATATACTGAATTACAAGAAAAAGATAAACCTTCCTAAACTAAAGGAAAAGATCTTTGCAAGCAAAAAGAATTATCTGGCTATCAACAAGATCGTTCATCCCGTAGTAATTAATTATCTGAACAAAGAAGCAAGGAAAAGCAAATTCGATATTGTAATTATAGAATCTGCTTTATTATTTGAAAGCGGATTCAATAAGAATCTTGACTATGTAATAACCGTTTATTCAAACAAGAAGAACAGGGTCAGCAGATTGATGCTGAGAGATGAAGCAAGCAGAAATGATGTTAATCATCTGATGAAATTTCAGATAGATGAAAAGAGCAAAATGTCCATGTCGGATTTTGTAATAATGAACAACAAGTCTCTGGATGAATTAAAGATACAGGTTGATTTTCTCGGCACGGTTTTAAGAGCGCTTTTAAAATAATTTTTATTTTTTCAAAGGTCTTCTGACTATGAAATCTCCGTCCAGCTTATACTTACCAAAGCAAACATTGTTTTTTATATTATCATCGTTATCCGGCTGCCGGGTTCCTGCCCACCAGGCAAGAGCATAATTCTCATCATTAATTCTTACTGCAGATTCAAAAATTATAACATGATAATCCCACACAATGAGATCGCCCTTTTCTGCTTTTGAAAAATCATTAATTCCCATTACCGGTAATATATCCGTGAAATTTGCGGTATCATAGAGATCTGCAGAAAGCGCATTCGTCTCAGGAGTTTTATAACCGGATCTGAATAAAACATTCAGAGCAAAGATATTACATTTTGTTGAACCATTCAGAATGATGAGCTCATTATTTGTCCAATAAAGATATGTGGAATCTTCTTCAGGAGAATACATATAATTCCCCTGTTCCTCTTTTGCAATATTTAATATAACGGAACTTTCCGTGCTTGTAATACCGGATTCTGTTTCCGGAGTTTTCTCCGGTAAATCAGATTCTTTAGTTTCGGAAGAACCGCTGCATCTGTAGAAACATATTGCAAATAAAAATATTATTATTCCGGCATGAAATGATTTTATTTTCATATTTTTCTAAAGATCAGCAGATATGCAATGTATGGAATGTCTGCATTACAATTTGTTTAATTTCCGACATTTTCTGTTTTAAAAACATTCCATTGTTTCTTTGCATATTCAAGAAATTCCGGGGGAGCTTTGTCAAATGAGGGATCGGCTTTCATACTTCCCTTTTCAAGTTCCTGTCCGTTCATTTTCAGATCCATAGAACCTCTTATTGCATATTTGTTTTTAACTTCGTGCATGATAAGTTTCATGTCATCTGAGCTTACATCTCCTTTGCAGGACATTTTGTACAAGAAACTGCTTTCTCCAATTCCGTTTTTATCAAGGTCAGTGATCACAAGTGATCTGTCAATATATTCAAGTGTCAGATCAACGGGACAGTCTTTAACGAAATCATTGATCTTCCATAGCTGATTATTTTCCAAATTATCAGATAAGTAATGATAGCCAAAAAGCTCTTTACTCCTTGTATCTTCATTAGAGTTTTCAGCGGTTTCCGTAATGAAAACAATATTGGATCCGAGCTTATCATCCCATTTAGCCATCGCTACAACTGAGCCGGAATATTTAATTTCATCAGGGATTTTTCCTATGCTATATTTAACATATCCAAGATCTGTAGAAGTCTGTATTGCTTCATTGATTTCATTACTGTCTTTTTTGATATCTGAAAATGTTTTCTCAGCAGTTGTCTCTTTTCCGGAAGGCATCACACTCTGATCTGCGGAGTTTTCCGGACCTTTGCTGCAGCCGAAAAAGAACAGCATGGAAATAATCATTAATATTTTCATAATTACTAAAAGCTTTTATATTTCTATAGTATTTAATTAGACAAATTTATTCATTCAGTAATTTAAAAGATATGAAAAGCGAATTGAGAGATTTTAGATCTTTGCACATCCATCCAAAACGTATTGATCTTCAACATCAGTCTTTAACTCTAAGTAAGTCCGCTTTTCTTTTGAAAGAGCAAAAGAAAAGCTTGGCAAAAGAAAACTCTCCCGCTGGTGAAAAATTGCCTAAAATTCTTTCGCAATGGCAGC
>CAZLOL010000186.1:0-1702 GCA_964561045.1 uncultured Ignavibacteriaceae bacterium
AACTCTGCGAGACTCTGTGAAAAACTCTGTGCAACTCAGCGGTTATTGCTGTCAGCTTAGTTGTTAAAAATTTTCTTACCATTTTGAGTAGAATTTAACTTGTAAGAGATTAATACCTAATACTTAATACCTAATACTTAATACTTAAAAAATGCCTAAGTTAGTCATCGTCCGGCACGGACAATCGCAGTGGAATCTTGAAAACCGTTTTACAGGATGGATCGATATAGATCTTTCGCCTGCAGGAGAAGAAGAAGCATTGAAAGCGGGAAATAAATTAAAGGAATATAAATTCGATGAAGCATTCACTTCGGATCTGAAGAGAGCTTCACGAACACTTGATATTATACTCAAAGAGATTGATCAGACGGATATACCTGTACAGCATGATAAAGCTTTGAATGAAAGAATGTACGGAGATCTTCAGGGACTTAATAAAGACGAGTGCAGAAAAAAATTCGGCGAAGAGCAGGTGAAAATCTGGAGAAGAAGCTACGACACACCTCCGCCAAACGGAGAAAGTCTGAAGGATACAGCAGCGAGGGTCCTGCCATATTATGAAGCAAAGATCGAACCCGAGCTAAAGAAGGGAAAAGACATTCTGATCTCTGCACACGGCAACAGTCTGCGCGCGCTCATTATGCATCTTGAGAAGATGACACCGGAGCAGATACTTCAGACAGAGATCCCGACAGGCGCTCCAAAGGAATATATCCTTGACGATAATTTAAATGTTATAGAAACAAAATACATCTGATTGCCTTCCGGAAAAATTAAAAATATAATCTTAGACCTCGGAAATACGCTGGTATATTTCGATTACTGTTATTTTTATGACGGGGTTGCCAAGCTTGAAAAGAATGTAAACGCAAGAAAGTTAAAGAAATATTTTACTGATAATAAATTCGACACTAAGATCGGGTCAGGCAAACTGAATATCAAGCAGGCATTTAAAATATTGAAAAAGAAATTTAATCTCAGGATAGGTTATACTGACTTTTATTATTTATACTGCGACATATTCTGGGAAAACTCTGCAATGAAAAACTTTCTTGAAAATAAGCTGCTTGATTCAAAATACAGACTGCTCATGCTTTCAAATGTTGATTCTTCACATATAAATTTTATTGATAATAATTTTCCTTATGTGAAGAATGTAAAGAAAAGAATCTTGTCATATAAAGTTAAAAGCATTAAGCCCGATAAAAAAATATACAATCACCTTCTGAACAAATTCAATATAAAACCCCAGGAGAGCATTTTTATTGATGATCTGAAAAATAACATTCTCTCTGCAAAAGCAATAGGCTTTAATACCATTCATTACACATCGCATCAGAGATTTCTGAAGGAATTTAACAAACTGACAAAATTTTAAAACCGTATATCTATATTCTTTAAAATATAGTTTTAAAAAATCCTTTATGTTATATTTGTTTAAACTTAAAATCAGCAGAACCTTTATTATCTGAAGTATTGTTAACCTTTAAACTGCAAACCTTACTTATATTAACATTATATCAATCAGAGAACTTTTTTTATTAACATTTTAATCCATTTTTTTCAAACTCTAAATCAAGTAAATGAAAAACATTTTAAACATTTCTTTACTGGGAATATTTATATTCTCTGTCAATTTTTTACTGTCAAACATTGATGCCAAAGGCAATACGCAGAACTGGAGCGACATATCAGAAGGCAG
>CAZLOL010000186.1:1802-7443 GCA_964561045.1 uncultured Ignavibacteriaceae bacterium
AACGGCAGCTATTTTATTGATCCTTACAGCAGCGATGAAAAGGAAATATACATTTCATATTTTAAGAAAGACTTTGTTTCGAATAAACCATTTGACTGTCAGGTTGTAGAAAACATAGATCAGGAACCTAAGGAAAATAATTTACTGAGAGGATTTTTCTCTTCAGGTCCGCAGCTAAGAACTTACAGGCTTGCAATGGCAGCTACGGGTGAGTATACAGCATATTTCGGAGGAACTGTTGCAGGAGGAATGGCTGCGATAGTTACCGCAATGAACAGGATCAACGGAGTATATGAAAAGGAAATGGCTGTAAGAATGTCACTGGTCTCAAATAATGATCTTATTGTTTATACAAATGCAAGTACTGACCCTTATTCTAACAACAACGGAGGCACAATGTTAGGACAGAATCAGACAAATCTGGATAATGTAATTGGTTCGGCGAACTATGATATGGGACACGTATTCAGCACAGGCGGCGGCGGAGTTGCTTATTTAGGATGTATCTGTCAGAGCGGAGCAAAGGCAAGAGGTGTTACAGGACTGCCGGGTCCTGTCGGTGATCCGTTTTATATTGATTACGTTGCGCATGAAATGGGACATCAGTACGGCGGCAATCATTCGTTTAACAGCGTAACGAGCGGTTGCGGAGGAGGAAACCGGAATGCAGGTACAGCATGGGAGCCCGGAAGCGCAAGCACGATAATGGGATATGCAGGACTTTGCGGAGGTGATAATCTTCAGAACAATAGTGATGCATATTTTCATTCGGGAAATTTTACTGAAATGGTTATATATACGCAAATTGCTGCAGGTAACAGCTGTGCCGCAATTACAAATACCGGAAATACACCCCCTGTCATTACAATGCCGGCAGGCGGTTTTGTTATTCCGATAAGTACTCCGTTTGAGTTGACCGGTTCAGCTACTGATCCGGAGAATCCGACAACCCTGACTTACTGCTGGGAGGAGATGGATCTCGGTCCTGCAGGAACAGTGAATAACCCTTCGGAGGATGCGCCTATAATCAGATCCTTAAATCCAAATGTATCTCCGACAAGAACGATTCCAAGAATAACCAATCTTGTAAACAACACATCACTATACGGAGAAAGACTGCCGACCTATACCAGAAATCTTACTTTCAGATTAACAGTAAGGGACAACAGCGGCGGAGTTGACTATGATCAGGTGGCATTTACTTCTGATGCAACTGCCGGTCCTTTTTTAGTAACTTCACCGAATACCAATGTAAGCTGGAATACAAATTCACCGCAGACGGTAACCTGGGATGTTGCAAATACTACTGCTGCTCCTGTGAACTGCGCTCAGGTCAATATAAAACTTTCAACTGACGGCGGATTAACATTTCCGACAACAATTATTTCCGGAACCCCGAATGATGGTTCGGAGGTGGTTACTATTCCCGGCACAAACAGCACAACAGCCAGGATAAGAGTGGAAGCAGCGGGAAATATATTCTTTGATATTTCAAATGCAAATTTTACTCTGACAAATCAGGTATCAATTCAGAACATAGGTACCGGGATCCCGGGAGAATATTCGCTTTCTCAGAATTTTCCTAATCCGTTCAATCCTTCGACAAATATAAATTTCAATCTTCCTTATAACAGCAATGTAACTTTGAAAATAATGGACATATCAGGAAAGGAAATCGGAACTATAGTCAAAGGATTTTACAGCGCGGGTTCATACAATGTAACTTTCTCAGCCGGTGAGATAGGAAAAGATCTTGCCAGCGGTATCTATTTTTATAATGTTATAGCTGAAAGCGATAACGGGAATTTTGTTTCCACAAAGAAGATGACCCTGATAAAATAAAAAATCTTAAAGATCACAGCACGGAAATTTTTTTCTGACTATAAAAATGAAATATATTTTATAACTGACAGAAAAGAATTTCTGTTCTGTTATTAAAACGGAAGTTATCCGGAAATTGAATTTTAACAAAACAATACTAAGATCATGAAAAAATTAATATTCATTTTATTTTTATGTTTTATTTACGGGAATTCAAGTTCACAGGAGATGAAAGTCACATATACATCTATAAGCGTCAGCAATTCAAAATTTAGATATACGGTAAATGCAAATTATCCGCAGGCGGACTTTGGTCCGGAAGCTTTGATGGGTGTAAGGGGAATTGCATCTGATATAAACAACTCGCTGGATACTGCTGTCAGCGGGATAATTAAAAATTTCGAAACAGGTGTCAGGGAAATGCCTTCCGAAGCCTCACATGAAAATGAAAGTACTCTCGATATTAAAGGAAGAGGCTGGATTTCCAACGGTTCATTGTTTTCAGCTGAGCTGACAGTTTTCAATAATGTGGCAGGTATGGCTCATCCTCTTACGACTGTCACCGGATACAATTATGATTACAGAGGTGACGGACCATTTTCCATATCAGATCTTTTTCTGAGCAGTTCGGATTATCTCAATTATATCTCAACGTTCAGCATACGGCAGCTGACAGCACATGCGGAAAAAGAAGGTTATACAAACATCAATGATATGATCCTCAGCGGAGCATCGGCTGAATTAAAGAACTTTAATAACTGGGTTGTTGAAAATGATTCGCTCAGGATAATTTTCAATCCTTATCAGGCAGGACCTTATGTAATGGGAATTCAAACCGTTTCTATACAGCTCAGCGATATGACAGGGATGATAGATCCGAAAGGACCTCTTTCATTTATGATACGTTGAACTTTGAATTTAAAGATAGGAGCGATGACTAAGTTGAGTGTATATATAATTCTTTTATGAAGCATTGATTTACAATTTATATGTATGAAATGTGATAACAGATTAAATTTCTTAGAATATAAAAGTTATTCAGAATTTTTCGCAAAATATTTTTCATAGTTATCACACATAATTCAATCTAAGTTAAAACTAATGCCAGCTGTGTTTTAAATTTTTATTATCCTTTTCATGAAGAGTGATCGCCAGTATGCCTCCGGCAGACACCAGTACTATTCCTATAACGGTAAGAATACCCGGGACATTTCCGAATATAAACCAGTCAAGTATTCCGGTAAATACAACAACTGAAAAATTTAACGGTGATAATTTAACAGCTTCAACAAATCTGTAAGCATACTGTAACAGAAAAAGGTAACCGGTTAAAAATATTCCGGCTGATATTCCGTATATCCAGACGACAAGAGGTGGTACAGGAAAGTTAAACAAAGCAAACGGTAAAGATAGAATGAAACCTGTCAGAGTATAGAAAAATAAAATCGTGATAAAATTTTCCGTCTTTGTCAGCTGACCTAAGGCAACATATGAAACTGCAAGTATTATACCGGCTGCCAGACCGTAGAGATCGCCTTTTTTTAATAAATCTCCGGCGCTCGGATCCAGAATAAAAACTATTCCGATAAAGCCGACTGAAATTCCCCACCAGATCTTTTCATCGATTTTATTCTTAAGCCAGATCATTGTTACAATAGGAATGAACAGAGGTGCGGAGTTATTAAGCAATGCAGCATTTACCAGCGGGATCTTTGAGATGGCGATCGCATAACATGTAAATGCTAATATGCCGGTAAACCCTCTTATAAAATGAAGTTTTAATTTTGAAGTCCTGAGGTCGCGGAAATTATTTTTCGAAGCAACTGTTGAAATTATTATCAAACCTGTTATATACTGAATCAAAACCACCCATGCTATATTCGCTCCTTCTGAAAGTTCAAGTTTAATCATCACTCCTACAAGTGAAAGAAATAAAAACCCCGCCAGGACAGCAATTATTCCTTTTAGTGCTCCTGACATATCAGAGATGTCTGATTTCATTTTTTATTTTACGAATTTATACATAAGCACACTGTCAATATATGTTCCGTCACTCAGTTTCATATCTTCAGGGCATCTTCCCTCTTCGGTGAAACCGAATTTTCTGTAAAGGACCTGTGCATCCGTGTTTGTAGAAAAGACAGCAAGGGTAATTTTTTCGATAAGCGGATTCTTTTCAGCCCATTCGATAAGAGAACCCAAGAGCATGCTTCCTATTCCCAAATTCCTCCATTCATTTATTATGTAGATTGAAAACGAACCTGCGTGTTTTGTTCTTTTAAGACCACCGTTTTGAAAATCAATGTATCCGATCACTTTATTATTTGCTTCTGCCGCCAGATAAAGTGAACCTTCGCTGTTCAGATATCTTTCTATTTTATTTTTTTCGCCGTCAATAGTATAAATCGCTTCATCCGGTTCCCTCATCATGTATATTTTTTCATTTGCCACGTTAATGTTCACATTTATAAGCGACTGAGCATCTTTAGTTTCAGCATCTCTGATTATGACCTTGATCCCGTTTTTTGCCGGATAATTTTTTTTGCCGAATCTTCCCATGTCTTGAATTATTTACAAATATAATTAATTAACATGTCCCTGTTATTTTTGCTGTAGTTTTTTAATATGAAATCTGATCCTGAAAGATCCTGAGAGTTCGAATCATTGTTAGTAAATCCAATACAATTCATACCTGCCGATCTGGCAGCCATAATCCCGTTTGCGGAATCTTCTATCACATAACATTTATCAGGAGAGATTCTGAATATGCCGGATACTGCAAGGAATATTTCCGGAGAGGGCTTGCCGTTTTTAACTTCTTCACCGCTGATTATAAAATCAAAATATCCGGTCAGGTTAAGTTTTGATATTATAAAATTTACATTCTCTTTTGCTGAAGAAGAAGCTATGCTTAATTTTAATTTATTTTCTCTTAAAGTTCCAAGCAATTCTGTTACTCCTTCTATAGGTTCGGATAAATTATCTGAATCAAGTATTTCATGCATTCTTTTCTTTTCGATCATTAAAAAATCACTCACCTCATTTTTTAAATCATACTTTTTCTTAAGCATTGTCCACATTGGTATCGAAGGCATTCCTACAAGCGCTTTATAATCCTCCTGATCCATTTCAATTCCAAATTCAGCGAATAATTTTTTATTCATCTCAAGGTAAGCCGGCTCAGAATCGATCAGCACTCCGTCCATATCAAATATTACGGCTTTGCCAGGCATCAGTCGTAATTTTGGTTAATAATTGCAAATCTTAAATGATCCTGCCACTTGTCGTTTATCTTACAATAATTTTTTGAATAGCCTTCTTTTATAAAGTTTAATTTTTCTACAACTCTGATTGATGCTTCGTTGGTGGGAATTATATTGGCTTCCAGACGATGAAGTTTTAATTCATTAAATGATAATTCAATTACTTTACTGATTGCTTCTGTTGCTATTCCTTTCCCGTTCTCATTTTCATCTATACTGTAGCCCAGAAATGCACTTTGCAGAACGCCTCTTATGATCTGTGAGACAGCTACATTTCCAATATTCTTCTGCGGATCATCCTTCTTAAAAATTCTGTACCGGTACTCTGCTCCGGAATCCCTTAGTTCCTTTTCATATTCAAGCCGGCGCAACTGAAATTCCTTTGTAAAAAATTCATCTCCAAACTTTGGAACCCAGGGCTTAAGAAAATTTCTGTTCCTCTGATAATAGTCAATAAGCCCCGGAATGTCTGACTCATCCAAAAACCTTAAGATAAGTCTCTCTGTTTCAACCCTTTCCGGCATAAAATAAATATATTAAAAACATTACAAACTTTA
>CAZLOL010000187.1:0-7443 GCA_964561045.1 uncultured Ignavibacteriaceae bacterium
AAACTCTGCGGTTAAAAAAAACGAGCATTTAAAACTTTTTTGATTCTGGCTATGCAAGTTTATGAATTACGGCATCAGATATAATTCTTAGCAGATCTTCTTTTCCGGAGTCTTCAAGGAGATCCACAAGCCAGCCAAAAAATGAAATCATAAAAATCTGTAGTCTCAGACAGATTCATCTTTCTAAAGCAGGTAAAAGTATGAATTTTCATTACGCTCATCTTAAGTCCATTTTTTTTTAATAATAAATATCAATGGAGTTATCAATTATACGACCCGGGATCAACATGGTCATTCGCTGAGTTCCCGCAGTAAGGTTACTCTTAATTAAGATTTATTAAGATTTGCTTAAGCGGGAGACTCAGCGCTGACAATAAATTATCCGAACCTTATTAACCCGACCACAAACAAAAAATACGATCTGCCTTCGGATAATTTTGTCTTAATAAAAAATCTTTGATATAACGGAATGGGAAATAACCACGCTTGTAAATGAATTCATAACTGCCGTCAGGTATTCAGCCGGATTTAACGGTTTGAATATTTCAAGCGGGATTTATTATTACAAGATACAAGCCGGGAATTTTACTCATGAAAGGAAAATGATACTAACTAAAAATAACGACCCGGGAATAAAGTTTAATAAATTTTGAAGCCGACTGAGTTGATAAATAAATCAGGAAACCTCAGACGGTTTCATTTAAATCAAGTTCATTAGAGTTCAGGTCAGCAAGTACTGTTGTTCGAAAGAAACTTCGATCCTGCATTTCTCAAACCTATTCAGAAAAGGAACTGCCGCTTTAAAAATGACCAACAATGTATCTGCAAATGATGGTACTACGAAGGTGGAATATTTATATAAATCTCAAACATAAAGTTTGAAACTACCCGAATTGACAATTTTCAAAATAGTTTCTATGCAACTTCCGGCGTATATAAACAAAAAACCCCGCGATATTCTGCGGGGCGTAATTAAAGGAAGAACAAATATGAAAGAACTATTGCCGGCGAGCGCCGGCACTATTAACATAAGTTATTTTTATGAGCTTTAATATTCATAAATTTATACTGAAAGTACTATCTATCCTTATTGTTGTTTATTCCTTTTGCACGTTCCCCACAGATGCAAATTTTCTTAAAGATTCCATCTTTTCAAAAGATGGAATCTTTGATTTGCCTAACAATTACTCTGAGCAACATAGTGGTTTCTCTCAGTTTTAAAGAACCCGGGATCCGTCAATTGCCTTCTAAAAAATGCCTGAAGATTCCATCTTTTAAAAAGATGGAATCTCCGGGTTTGCCTTTATAGAAATTCCGTTTTAACTTCGTTTGAAGTATACATTTCTAAGAGTTTGAGATGCATATAAATTTTTTGGTATCACACTAATTTGAAAATTTTTTACTGAAAAAAGTTTTTTGAAATTTACCTGCGGTAAAATAATTTAGAGATAAATATTAAATTCAGCCCGCAGATTTTTGAATCCCATCTCGTCCTAATGCCATTAAATTAAGAGGAAAAATATTTTTTAAAAAAAGGGTTTGGAAGTTATTTTATAATTCAAACCTAAATTTTTTCATTCCCTCAGAATTCTTAACGTCAATATTTCACAGGCAATTGCTTTGAATTATACCAATTTTGATTCTGTTTAAGATTCATTTTTAAAAAACTATTTTCCAAAATGTTTTGGACATCACTGGGAAGAAAATTTATCAACGAATAAAAAAGCCGGAAGGATCGCTCCTTCCGGCTTTTGGTTATATAGGTTATCTGAGTTGATTTAGGGATTCTTCCTCACAATACCGGTAGATACATTGTTATAAGTAATAACCCCGTCAGTTAGTTCTACTATTTTATCACCGGTTACATCTGTAACTACATATCCGGTAACAAAATTAGAAATATCATTATAAACCAGTAAAATATCAGTCAGATCAACAAAATTATCCTGATTCACATCACCGCTGTATATTCCGAATCTTACCGGAGAAGCATCCACCTGTATCATGTTGTTCAGATAAGCTTTGCTGGATGCATCCGTGAAATCATAGCTCATAACAGATGCAGCTATGAACGGCTCTCCGCCTGACTTGCTCCATGTTTCAATTGAATTTCTGTGCTTTACAACTATATAGTATGTACCGTTCGGCTGCGTAAAAGTGAACGAACCTTCGAACGTTACGGAATCAATTACTGCAGTTGAAGAATCAAGCACAGGGTACGGAGAAATATTCGAATGCAGATATGCCCTGACTGTATCACGCATGTTGAGTCTCTCTGTTGAAGTATTATAGAAACCCTGCGGTATTACCTTAATGTTCAATGTAGAAGAAGGCAATCCGTTGCATGAAGCCGGTACAGGCTGGAATCCGATGGTCGGACCATCGTTGTCTGTGCCGTTTGTGAGATACGGTGCATAGTTTACCGGTCCTGATATCATCGACTGAATTGTCGCCAGCACCAAAGTGCCATACCAGTTACATGTTCCATTCTGCATGACTCCGGTCTGATTGAACATTGCATATACATTGCCGCTCAGATCATTGTCGTTTGCAACACCGTTCAGAGTTGCTCCGGCATCTTTGTAGAAGTAAATTCCCGCATCCCATCCGTTGACCTTATTCTCTGAAGCTGTAGCAATCAGAGTTTCGGTTCCCAGAGCATCCATTTCTATTCCCGTACCGTTTGTTCCGTCGCTTGTCAGTACATTCCTGTATATTGACGTTGTAATGCTGCTGGAATTGTCTAACAGGTTTTTACTTTTTCTGCTTAACATTTCAGCATCATACGGTTCGGATGTTACACGCGGCGTTCCGCCCGGATCGGCATCAATGCCCCAGTAGGATGTTGTGCCTGTATTAACTGCCGTTGAGTTAATTATATTCTCGCTGATCAATCCGCCTACGTCTATATAATATATTCCCATCTGACATCCTGTAAGAATGTTCTTTGATGTCGTATCAGGACCCGCCGGCTGATAAAGCAGAATTCCGCATGAAACAGCAGTGGAAGGAATATAAGACATGTTGCTTATGGTATTATTCCTTATAGACCCGGCAGCTCCGAAGCCCAGCTGTATTCCGTTCTGAGCAATGAAACTAACCGGACCTGCTCCTGTAATGGTATTGCTGTCTATCCTTGCCGTCAGATCTGCTCCTGAAAATACTGTTGCGTTCTTCTGGAAATCATGTATATTATTTCCGGCAATATCGAGCATCCTTGGCGTGCCATTATCTGCGAAAGCGTAAATACCAACACCGTGCTGGTTACCGTTGATAGGTGTCTCTCTTATGTCCTTGATCTCGCATCCGCGGACCGTTCCGCCTGCATTTCTGAACGCTATGCCCTGGAACCTGTAATTAGCATTTCCTTTTCCTGCTCCGTCAACTGTCAGATCTTTTATTATTACATCCGAAGTATCATGAACATAGATCACGGGTTTATTCAAAGGACCTGTTGAGAATGACAACGGAAGTGTGTTTGGTGAAAGTATTGTTGTCAGTCCGCTTCCCTGTCCTGCCAGGGTTACTGCTTTATGAATCTCAACCTGCTCGGTGAATGTATGAGCGCTTACATTGAGAACGTCATTGGCAGATGCATCATCCACGGATCGCTGTATCTGTCCGTAAACAATATTTGTCTGTGAAGTGTTATCTATTCGTTTATCATAAGAATTCAGTACGCTCGGAACCATATTAGGAGCGCTTTCGGAAACATGAATGTAATTCATTGCAAATGTATTTGCATTATAGATAATGCCTGCATTTGAGTTATATCCGAATCCGCCTGCATCAACAAGAAGTCCCGCTTCATTACCGCTCATAATATTAGCAAGCGCTCCGGGTCCGCCTATAGTTGTTGTATTGCCTGTAGGAATGTTAGCTGCATCAACACCTGCACCGGCTATTAATATTCCGCTTGCAGCGTCGCTGACCGGACCGTTGTACTGATTGCCCGTGACTGTGTTTCCGGTAATTGTTCCGTATGCGCCGTAACCGAACTGAATGCCGTTCTGTCCGTTCACGTGCTGAATACTCTGACCTGTAACTATATTATTAGTTACAATTCCGTGCGTGTTAAGCTCGTTGATCAGAATACCTGTTTTCTGATAATCCTCAATCACATTGTTTGAAACGGTTACTGTCTGATCCACGCTTACATCATAAGTGTGGTTTGCAAAGAATGCATTACCGGACTGAACTCCGCTGTATACCGCATCCCTTACTCCGTATATCCTTGAGTTAGTAAAGCTTCCGCTTGCTTCGAAGTAATATACTCCTGAGAATTTAGCACCGCCTCTGCCGTCACCGTCTATTCCGATATGGCTTATATCAACTGTAGTTGAAGTATCCTTTACATATACTATTGGAGTATGATCAGGTGCATTTGCATTTGCAACTGTAGACATTACCACCGGAGCTTTAATTACCGCCGCGCTTGTTCCTGCACTGTCTGCACCGATTATGGTAAGAGATTTATCAATGCTGACCTGTTCCTGATAAGTACCTGCATCTACATAAATAGTATCATTTGCATTTGCAACTGACACTGCATAGGAAACTGTCAGGAATGGTGAAGAAGGAGTTCCTGGATTTGCATTGCTTCCGGTCGCTGTAGTAAATACGTCTCCGGATGTTGAATTGTCATTTACATAATATGCAATGATCGGGAATCCGTTACATGAAGCCGGCACAGGCTGGAAGCCCTTTGTAGGACCGTCGTTATCAGTGCCGTTTGTGAGATACGGAGAATAATTCACTGCGCCGGAAATTTTTGCTGCAATTACAAACTGATCAACGGAGCCGAACCAGTTACATGTTCCGTTCTGAGTTACACCGCTGAGATCATACAAAGCGTAAGTGTTTCCGCTCAGATCATTGTCATTTGCAGTTCCGTTCAAAGTAGCTCCGGCATCTTTATAGAATACAACTGCTGCATCCCATCCGTTCACAATATTTTGTGTAGCTGTTGCATTCAGTGTTTCTGTTCCGAGAGCATCCATTTCAATTCCAACTCCGTTTGTTCCGTCACTGGTCAGTACGTTTCTGAAGATAGTCGTATTGATCGAGCTTGGATTATCCGGCAGTCCTGATTTCTTCCTCTTTGAAAGATCTTCATCTTCGTTTGGCTGAGGAACCACTTTTGGTCTGTCACCCGGATCTGCATCAATTCCCCAGTATGAAGTTGTTCCAGTATTTGCCGCAGTTGAGTTAAGAGTATTCTCGCTGATATGACCGCTTGCATCAATGTAATATATACCCATCTGACATCCGGTCAGCGTGTTATTGGAAGTCGTGTCCGGACCTGTCGGCTGATAAAGAAGTACGCCGCAGGAAACAACTGTTGACGGTATATAAGAAATACCGCTAATTGTATTGTTCCTTACAGAGCCGGCTGCACCGAAGCTTAACTGTATTCCGTTCTGCGCTATGAAGCTGACCGGTCCCGCTCCCGTGACGGTATTGCTGTCCACTTTTGTTGTAAGATCCAGACCGGAAAGGGATGTTGCGTTCTTCTGGAAGTCAAAGATGTTGTTTTTAATCAGGTTAAGTGTTCTCGGTGTTCCGTTATCTGCAAGCGCAAATACGCCAACACCTGCCTGTACACCATCAATAGGAGTATTTCGTATTGCTTTAACTTCGCAGTCTCTGACAGTTCCTCCTGCATTTCTGTAAGCAATACCCTGGAATCTGTTGTTTGCATTTCCTTTTCCTGCTCCGTCAATGGTCATATCTTTAATTACCACATCGGCTGCGTCGTGTACATAGATGACAGGCTTGTTTGTTCCTGAAGTTACAAAGGATAATGTCAGTGAATTCGGAGAAACAATATTCGTGACTCCGCTGCCCTGACCATCAATTATCAGATCTTTGTTTACTTCTAGTTGTTCTGTGAAGCTTCCGGGTCCTACATTAACGGTGAATCCCGGTGAAGCTGCATCAATACCTCTCTGAACTGATGGCGTGGTTATACCCGGCGCTACGTAACTGTTCACTGTCACATAATCATTGTTTGCTTTTACCAGCACAAATCCGATTCCGCTGTCATCTATCTTATGCTGAATCAAATCTTCCAGCTGGAACAGATTCGCGAGAGTCATTGCAGTCGGTAATTGTAAACCTGCTCCGGCATTAAAATTATTATTCTTGCCGTCTACATTTGTCGTAACTTTTCCTTTTGTGGAAATGTATGTTCCAGTCCAGACAGGATCGCCTGAAGTTAAAGTAGTCTCATTATTCAGGCTGATATATTTTTTTACATTTGTGTTGAAATCATTTTCATTGCCTGTTGTACCGAGCGTTACAGTCCCGATCGAAGAAACATTATCCGAACTTGCAAGCTCAACAGAGATTCCGTTCTGTCCTAATGCAACATTTCCGTTAAATGTATTATTTAAAATAGTTGCGCCGCTTACAAATGCCGGCTGTGCAGCCAAAGTTCGCTGCTTCGAATCTACTCTTATTGACCGGAAATTCACTGCCGTCGGATCAGGAGAGAATACATTGTTATCTATTGTTACATTATTAGACCTTCCGGAGAATACTCCGAAGTTTACAAAGTTCTCAAATGTGTTTCCTGATACGGTGAGATTGGCGGTTCCAAGAGATATATTCTTCAGTTCAAGCAATGCAAAGTCTGTTCCGCCTCCGAATGCATTGGAAACATTACAGACATTATTGGCGAAACTGTGCGTACCCGCTCCGAGATAATTTATTTCAGCATTCCCGAACAGCGAGTCATTCGTAATATTAAGTATTCCGCCCTGATTATCACCTGCCTGTATTGAGTAGAAAGCTCTGATTAAGCTGTGTTTCCAGTCTCCGTAACAATTGAACGTCCTGACTCCGCGTCCTAATGGAGAAGTTCCGGTATGCTTAATCTCATTGCTGTCCAGATTTACCTGATCATACAATACTCCGCCGGATGTCCCGAGCTGCAATCCGAAACTGTTAAATATTGCTGCTCCGCTTGTAGCTGTTCCGTAGACAGATGTGTTCTTCACTGTCAGGTTGTTAAAGCTTCCGGATGTTGCAGCCCTGATACCTGTATTAACTGTTGTCTGATTGAAATTAACCTGCAGATTATTAACTGTAACGTTTGGAACTGTCACAGAAATTGCCTGTCCTGCTACACCTTCAACTACTGGCTGTGTATTAGGCGAACCTCCGTTTCCTAAAAGCGTAACCTGTTTGCTGATAACCACACTCTCATTAAATGTACCTGCGCCAACATTAAGCACGTGTCCGTTAAGTGTCTGCGCGTCATCTATTGCAGACTGTATTGAGCAGAATGCTTCTGTTGTATTTAAGTTTGTTACTATGCTTCCGGCGCTTGCTCCTACATCTCTCGTGTCAAGTGTGTTTGTCAGAATATTTCCTGACAGAATAATTCCGCATGTCTGAGGCGAGTTTCCTCTTCCGAAATAAGTATCAGCTAAGTTGCTC
>CAZLOL010000188.1:0-7416 GCA_964561045.1 uncultured Ignavibacteriaceae bacterium
TTCTTTAAAAGTGTTTGATATTTCCGGAAAAGAAGTAGCGAATCTTGTAAATGAAGTAAAGCCGGCAGGAAGATATGTGGTTATTTTTGACGGAAGTAACTTTGCCAGCGGAGCATATTACTATAAATTAACAGCTGGTAACTTTACTGCTGTAAAGAAAATGATGATTATCAGATAAAAACAATTATTGCCGCATCAGCATATACTGACTTTTTTAATATACATTAAAGATTCAAGCAAGCTGATTTTGTTTAGAAACTAATATTTTGACAAAGGATTCAGGGATCACAGAGTTTTAGGGAGAATATTTATTGTTTAAAAAATATCATTATGATTTGGTGAAAGCGTATCTCTGTGAGCTCTGATTTTTGTAATCGTATGATCAAGACTGTAGTCAGGGGGGAAGTACGTCTTTAGTTCATCCATTCAGAAATAATATATCCTTATCCATTATTTATACCCGGAATTCACCTTAAACACGGGCTCAGAATTTTATTCCTGTATATTTCCGATTCCGGTAAGAAAACCTACTTGAATTTAAAATCCATTGGCTTTAGATTTATGGCGGCTTTTAAACATATATACACGTTCTTGTTAATAGATTTTATGTTTTATTTTTAATCATTTTAAAAAAATCAAAACAACAGTTAATCAGGAAGGATCAGTAATGACACATCTTAAAAAACATTTGATAATTTAGTTTCCGGCAAGAATTAAATTATATCACAAATAATATTTTGTCTTAAAAATTTCTCGGCATAAACATAAGAATGAAAATAAAATCCCTGATTATTGATGACGAGCTGCTTGCCAGGAAAAACCTCAGGTTTATGCTGAACAATTACATTCCGGAAATCTTAATTACGGGGGAATTCAGCAGTGCAAAAAAAGCGATGAAGGAAATTTCCGTTTTAAAGCCGGATCTGATATTTCTGGACATTCAGATGCCCGAACTAAACGGGTTTGATCTTTTAAAAATAGCAGGAGAAGTAAAGTTTGAAGTAATATTTGTAACTGCTCATAATAAATACGGCATTGAAGCTGTCAAAGCGGGCGCTTTGGATTATATTTTAAAACCGGTTAGTATTAATGAACTGAGATCCGCAACAGAAAAATTCAAAAAGAAACATTTGCTGAAAAGCGCCAATGAAAATGTCAAAGACCGGAATTTTAACATCAGAATACCTCAGCCGCACGGATTTGTTGTTATTGATTCGAGGGGAATTACCAGGCTTGAAGCTGAAAATAATTATACGAGAATTTTTACTTTAAAAGGAGAACAATTCTTTGTATGCAGGACCATAAAGGATTTTGAGATCTTGCTCGATCCGGAAATATTTCTCAGAGTACATAAATCTTCTGTAATTAATCTGAATTTTTTAAAAGAATTTGTAAACATTGACGGGACTTACGTGCTGATGAAAGACAATGTGAAAGTACAGGTTTCAAGAAGGAAGATTCAGGAATTAAAAGATGCAATCAGTAAATTTACCGGATGAAACTGTCAGCTTTATATTTTTGGACAACCCGATGATATGCCTTTCTAAAGGAGTAAATTTAATTTAAAATTATTCCGGCAACTATTTTTTCAGTTTAATAATATTGAGTCATCCTGAATAAATTACAGAGCGTGAAAAAATTTTATTTAATTATTTTAATATTAATCTCTTCCTGTAAATTTACATTCTCACAATCACCGCCTTTTAAACAGTTTAAAACAAGCGACGGACTGCCATCTCCAAATGTGTATGACTGCATTCAGGACAGTAATGGATACATGTGGTTTGCTACTGAGTACGGGATCAGCAGATTTGATATGTACAGTTTTAAGAATTTTAACAGGGAAGACGGTTTAAACTCAAACTTTATCCTAAGTATTATTGAAAAAGGAAACCAGTTATTAATAGGTACTCAAAGTGACGGCGTAAATGTGTATTCAGCTGATTCAGTAAGTAATTTAAACTATAAAGAAAATCCAAGATTGGGGATAAACAAACTTGTACTGCATAAAAACAAAATATACAAGTTAAACTATTATAACATCAGCATGATAGACAGTGACTCTTCTGTCTTAATTTTAGATCATAATAATATTCCGAATCTGAATTCAGCAACATTCAGAATATACTGTCTGCTGAGTATCAGTGATGAAAGATTACTTGCGTCAACTACAGAAGGTTTGTTTGAAATTGAGGGTTCGGAATTCAGGAAACTGTCTGTTGAAGGAATTGAATCTCCAATCATTTATGACATTGCATCGGATGATAAAAAGAATATTTATGCTTCAGGAGATAATGTGATATATAAAATTGCAGGTGATAAAGTTACTGCCGTTTACAGGTTTGGATTCACTAATGAAAAAAAAATATACAGGCTGATTGCTGATCAAACCGGTTTTATCTGGTTTTATGTAATGGGCGAAGGTCTGTTCAGATTCAATCCCCGGAACAATCATCTTACCGATCTTAACAGACATCTCGATGCTGATAAGCTTCATGTGAATGACTTTTTTCTTGACAAAAAAAATAATGTATGGGTCAACACTTACGGGAGAGGAGTTTATTGCTTTTACAATACTTTTATAAATAATTACAGTACCAAAGACGGATTATCAAACTCCAAGATAAATTCCGTATCAGGTGACAAAGACGGAAGAATTTACTGCGGAACATTCAACGGTTTATCTGTATTGGATGAAGATAATTTTATTGACATAAAAACCAAAGGATCAATAAACCTGACGGACTACGTACGTTCAGTTTATAAGACCAATGACAGTCTGTTTGTGATATGTTATTCCAATGACAACACCGGCTTTTATAATATTAACTACAGGAATACGATATTGTTATATTCATCATTCAGGAGTTCAATATTTATTGATGCAGACACACTGATTTCAGGTGCATGGGATAACGAATTATCCTTCACGACACCGTTTACAAATTCCAATGCATACAGCAACTCAGATTTTATTTTTGCCGTCGGCGATTCATTGAAAAAAAATAAAATCAATGGATTAGCAAAAGGCAGCAATGGAAATATCTGGATAACATCAGATCTTGGAATCAGCTTGCTTCATGACAATAATGTGAAAGTCATAGAAAAGGACAGACTTAACAGTAAGTTCAGCAGCATAAAAGAAGATAATTACGGATTCATATGGGCATGCGGAGAAAAAGGTCTGTTCATAATAAAAGATGAATCAGTTGTCAGTGAATTTTCAAAAAATATTAATGAAAATGTTACATGTTTTGAATTTGATTCAGAAGATCAAGCCTGGATTGCAACAAATAAAGGTCTGTACGGAATGTCAGTGCAGCGAAGCGATAGTTCTATAGCTCTGATAGAAGAATTACGGCTGAATGAGAATGACGGCTTCATCTCTGATGACATATCAGGTTTATATTATGATAAAAAAGATAACCGTTTATGGGCAGGCACATCGAACGGATTAACTTCTATTGATCTTAATGAAATTAAAAAACAACTTGACAAATCTCTTCAGGTAAAGATACTCTATTTAGGAACTTCAGACTCCTCTTATATTTTAAACGGACAAATTTCATTTCCGGATCACACAAATAATATAATGATCTTTTATTCTTCTTTCGATCTGAATTCAAAAGGGAACATTCAATATAGATATAAACTTTCAGATGATGATACTACCTGGAATATTTCCAATGAAAATTTTATCCTGTTTCCGTCTCTTGCATACGGGAATTATAATTTTAAGATCTATGCGGAGAATAATTTCGGAAAACCCGGTAATATATCAGAAATAAATTTTAAGGTTGAGACGCCATTTACAAGATCATATTTTTTTTATTCAATGATCGCTTTATTTGCAATGAGCATGACGGGTTTTGCTGTATCACGAATCTACAGGAAACGATATGCTTTGGAGAAAGAGAGAAATAATTATAAAAATCAGATCTCGGATTTAAAGCAAAGATCACTGATTTCTATGATGAACCCTCATTTTGTATTTAATTCACTTAATTCCATTCAGAGCTTTTATAATTACAAGGATAATGAGTCTGCAAATGAATACCTCGCAAAATTTTCCAAACTGATAAGAATGAATCTTGATTTTGCAGACAGGACGTTCATAAAATTAAGTGATGAGCTAGAAAGACTTGAAAGCTATCTGATGCTTGAAAAGATGCGCTTTGAAGATAATCTGAAGTATGAGATATGGGTTTCTAATGATATAGAACCTGAGAAGACTGAAATTCCGAACATGATCATTCAGCCGTTTGTTGAAAATGCAATCTGGCACGGAATACTTAAATCACAGAATGAAGGAAAGGTGACCGTAAATATTTTTCATTCACAGCTTCCGGAAGAAATCAGAAATAATTATCATGTACAGATTCACTCTTCTCTCGACAATAATCCTTCACCCTTAGATGCAAGTCCATCCCACTGCATAAAAATTGAAATAACTGACAACGGCATTGGAATTAATAATAGCCGGAAAACTAAAACATCTGATCATGTTTCAAGAGGTATTACCGTTGTCAAAGAAAGACTCAGTATTCTGCATCATTATTCAGGCGAAACTGAACTTGTAAGGATCACTGACAGAAGCGAACTAAATGTTCCGGAAAGCGGAACTATTGTAGAAATATTTCTGACACCCAATATCTGTAAAACTCACAGACCGTAACCTCACAAAAACTGCCGTTCCCTAAATAAAGACAGCCGTTCACTAATTATATCTTTCCTCAATTGCACAAACGGTTTATATTTAACATAAATTAGGAGATATGAGTATCTGGAGTAAATTATTCCGGAAAGATAATCCGGGAAAAGAGATGATAATAGCTTTATCTGTAGCAGATAAATTAAAAATATTCAGATCCATTGACGATGCGATATTATTCCTTAAGGATAAAGACAGTAATTCTCTTATAAATGAGCTTGAAATGCTCAGGATCAAAATATCAGAAAATACAAAACTGAAAGCAGTTAAGATAACGGAAGAAAATGATATTATAGAGTATGATGATCTTGAAGATCTGAAGAGGGATCAGTGAAATTAAACAGTCCATATAATATAATTCCAAATAAAACTAAATAATTTTAAAGAACAATAAAGAAAGAACAACCCGGACGGCTGAAGAGGCGTCCGGGTTTTTTTAAATCCTGCAGATTAAATTTTCCATTCCTGACAAAAAGATTTCACTTTACAAATTGGAACAATAAAATTGTGCAAATCGAGTTTTGCCATTCTTGGCAAAAAGAAATTGTATTCATCATGTCTTTCGAATGCTTATTTTCCTGTTGCTTTCCTTACTCTTCACATCACATCGCTTGTCCAGTTTCTCTGAATATTTAACTTTAGTATAGTATTTTAAGAACTCAATTCTTTAAAATTTCTGATAATATCCTGAAACGGCATATTGGCGATACGGCGGCGTCATTTTAAGCATTCTGTATAAATTATATTATCCCTTTTTAATGAGCAGACGCAATTGCTAAATTCATTAATTATGAATTGAAAATGCAATATATAAAGTTAATCCGGGAGTTTTTTGTGAGGAAAACGGGAAAAAGTTTCTTTGGAATGGGAAAGGAATGGGAGTATTTTTGTAATAGAAAGAAGGAAGAAGTTAAAAGTTAAAAGTTTTGAAGGAATAAAAGTAAGAAATAAAATTAAACTAAACCCGGGAAATCCGGAAAAGGAGAAAATAAAATGAGCCCGCAAAGAACAGCAATAAGGATCAGCAAGAAGAGCCGGGTCAGAGCGATCAGAGAGATGAGAAATGCAGGATCAACATTTTATCACCTTTCTTCAGGGGAAACAATTGAAAAGACCAAAGGAAGATTCAATCTGCTTCAGAACTATACGGACAGTACAAATACCTTTGTAGTTATAGAATTTTATCTTCCGGAACCGTCTGAAACAAAACTTATTCTAATGGATTCGGATCTTAAGGATTCAATGTATCTGATCAACAAGCAGCTAAAAGCAGGAAGACATATTTTGAAGACACAAATCAGAAATGTAGAATTGCTCAGCCAAAAGTATTATTATAAGCTTGAAGCTTATGGAGTTGCGGATACGAGGAGGATGAGTTACACTTATAAAATAGTAAACGATTAAGCATTAAGAATTAAAAATTAGGAATTAGGAGTTAAAAGTTATTCTTAAATAAAAATATAAATCAGAAATCATTTAAAAACATAAACCAAAAATAAACAATAATGAAAACAAAGATCGGTAAAATCACAACAGTTTTATTTACAACAGTAATATTATTTTCCTTTGATGTGCCGGAAGGCTGGATTAATAGAGGCAGTCATCCTGACAGCTATGAAATGGGAATAGACAAAGGGAAAGGACAGGATGGAAAGAATTGTGCAACTATAAAATCTAAGCAAGATGATATACAGGGCTTCGGAACTCTTATGCAATCTTCAAGTCCGAAAAAATATCTGGGAAAGAAAATAAAGATGACCGGATATTTAAAAACAGAGAATGTATCAGACTGGACAGGCCTATGGCTTCGGGTTGATGAAGCAGATTCGCAACAACCGCTGTCGTTTAATAATATGTATGACAGAGGAATCACAGGTACAACCGGCTGGACAAAATATGAGATCATACTTGATGTTCCGGCTAATGCCAGTAACATTGCCTACGGCGCTCTGCTTGCCGGTACAGGGCAAATATGGTTTGATAATATTACTTTTGAAGAAGCCGGTAGATCAGAAATAGAATCCGATGTTAAAAATTCTGATAACAATATAAATGATAAAGAACCTGTAAATCTGGACTTTGAGAAGTAATGGCACTATACAGCTGTTCCGCAAAGGGGACAGCTGTATAATAATTTGTATTTGTACTACAAGTTTTAGGGACAAAAAAAAAAATCATAAAGTAGAAAAATAACTTTATTATTAATTTTAAATAGAATACATTTTTTTAAATCGAGGAACCATAATATGAAAGAATCAATAAAGCTTTTCTGCGTCACAGCAATAATTCTTATAACAGCTTCAGATTCATATTCAGCACCGCTTAACGGGAAATTTACTTCTGGCAGTGGAGGGAAATATCCGAATCCGTTCAACCCGGTTACGCATTTGGAATTTGGGATTTCGGATTTGGGATTTGTTTCTTTGAAAGTTTATGATGTGCTGGGAAGAGAAATAAAGACTTTAGTTAATGAAATTAAGTCTGCGGGAAATTACAGTATGGAATTTGACGGAAGTGATCTTTCGAGCGGTGTATATTATTATAAAATTGAATCAGGGAATTTCTCACAAGTGAGGAAGATGATACTTTTAAAATAAGGACGTTTGTCCTGTCAAACTGCTCCTTCTATAAAGATTTGTTAGTGGATTAAATATATTAAAAAAATCCCGTAGGGATAAAATATCGGTAGCAATAAAAATATAAAT
>CAZLOL010000189.1:0-7407 GCA_964561045.1 uncultured Ignavibacteriaceae bacterium
AAATCTTATGAATCATACAAATCTTATGAATCATACAAATCTTATGAATCATACAGATCTTATGAATCATACAGATCTTACGAATCTTATGAATCTTATGAAACTTATGAAACTTATGAAACTTACGAATCTTACGAATCATATGAATCTTATGAATCTTACAAATCCTTTCTCTTCTTATCATAGCTCTCAAAAGCCCATTTAAGCGCAGGGGGAGTTATGAAAGTAGTCAGTATCACAATTATAATTATTCCCGAAAACAAAGTCCCGTTAAGAACTCCTATGCTTTTTCCAATGCTGGCAAAAATAAGACCCACCTCACCTCTCGGGATCATTCCGATGCCGATGATCTTCTTATCCATTCCTTTTGCAAAGATACCGGAGACTAGCTTCCCGATTATAGCGACAGCAGTAAGAGCAAGGGCAACACCGAGAATATTAAAATTCAGGAATGCAGACAGGTCAACCTGCAGTCCCATTATCACAAAGAAGACCGGAGCAAAAATTGTTTCTATAGGTTCTATCACATTTTTAACAGTTCTGTGCTTGTCTTTTAAAGCATCATTAAAATATTCTTCTTTGATTATCAGACCTGCAGTAAAAGCTCCTACTATACTTGCAAGTCCTATCTTATCGCTTACCCACGCAAGAAGAACAAGGAGTGCGAACGGGAACAAAAGCCGTATGTTTTTATTATCAAGTATTGCTGCCACCTTAATCTGCTGTCTGAGAAATTTTGCACCGATGAATAAAGTCAATCCGAGAAACAGTACTGCTTTAAGAAGAATGATCCCGACTGTTGATATTTCCAGTGAGCCGCTGGAAATAATACCGGCTACAACTGCAAGAATTATAAGACCGAGTACGTCATCTATTACTGCTGCGCCTAATACAATTTTTGCTTCCGGGATATTCAGCTTGCCCAGATCTTTGAAGACCCGCGCAGTAATTCCAATACTCGTCGCGCATAAAGTTGCGCCAATGAATAAATAAAAATTCGGGTCATGATCCGGCAATAAAATTTTCGCAGTGAAAAAACCAAGCACTGACGGAACCACAACCCCAATCACTGCCGTTGAAAGAGCCGGTCCTCCGACTTTCATCATATCCGAAACATTCGACTCAAGCCCGACAGCAAAGAGCAGTAGTAATACACCGAAACTTGAAAGCAAAAATATTGCTTCGACAGTCATGTTAAATCCGGGAAATTCAGGACTTTCCATTATCTTGATCATCTCTATTCCGTAACCCCCTTCCTCAAAAGATTCAGCAGGAAGATTTTCCCGAACCGCTTTTTCCCAGGTTACATTTTCCGTTAGACTGCTCTGTACAATCTTATTTACGTCATCCTGATGCCGGATAAGTGTCATTACGGGAGAATTGATCTGAAAGAGAATTAATCCGAGTATCACACCGGCAATAAGCTCTCCCAGAACTGCAGGCTGATTTATTTTTCCAGCAATATACCTTCCAAGCACTGCTCCGGTAATTATTAAAAACAGAAAAATATAGATCGGAGCGAACCTGTCTCCATGTTTCGGTTCTTCTGAATGTTCAGTTTTTTCAGAATTCTTTGCAGAGTCAATTGCTGTTTTTACTCTTTCATCTTTAACTGCCGGACTGTCGCATCTGGAGTTTTCATAACTCTGAAAAACAATTACAAATGAAAACAATAATATTGTAAGAATATATCTGATATCTTTTTCAGGCTGGATGATTTTCATTTGTTAAACTTTTTCTTTTGAAAATCCAGAATAAATGTGATTACTTCTTCCAGAGCTTTCGTAGTACCTGCAAATGGATGAACTGTTCCGAATGTGTGACCCGTATTTTCAATTAAAATAAGCTCGGTATTTTCTTTAGCCGGTTCATTGTTTTCTGTATGACGGATATAAAGGTCTTCCGAATTGGAATAATCAACTGATAAATCCTGTGTTCCGTGAATAAATAATAGAGGTACATTGATCTCTCTGATTGCTTTCTGAATATCAAGACGCTGTTGATTTTTTTCAAGATCTTCTATCAGAGTATAATTCTGCCTCATCATCTGATTTGTCCTTGAATTCAGAACTTCCAGGTAACCGTTCTCTTTCCATTTTTTCTTTAATGAATCAGTGTACCTGTCGAAATTATTTACAGAAGAAAGTGCGATCAGTTTTTTAATTCTTTTATCTTCGGCAGTTTTTAAAATTGCTGTTCCGCCTCCGCGGGAATGACCTATCAATGTAATGTTATCCGTATTATAATTGTATTCATCTTTATGTGTAAATAAAAAATCAATAACGCTTCCAAGGTCATCGAGTTCGCGGGAAAAAGTGTTCTCCGCAAAAAGATCAAGTCTTGTAAAATCGCTTTGCTCTTCCAATTTGTCGCCTGTTCCGTTATATGAAAAATTAAAAGAAACACAGAAATTATTTTCCGTTGCTATTTTATCCATCATATAAGGAAAGCATCCCCAATCCTTAAACCCCTTGAATCCGTGACAGAATATAACAAGAGGTGATTCATTTGAATCAGAAGAGTATCTAAGATCGGTATTAATGTTATCCCTGTATTTATTTTTGATTTTTACAGCCGTTTTATTGATGACTTTCTCATGCATATCTATATTTTTTTAAATTTCAAACTTTACAAACTTTATAAACTTTACAAACTTTACAAACTTTATAAACTTAACAAACTTAACAAACTTAACAAACTTAAAGACCTACCCACATCACAACATGCGGGCCGAGATCCTCCGGATAAAATATCTCGCCTTCTCTTTTCATCCCGAACTTTTCATAAAATCCTTCTGCCGAAATTCTTGCATTACACCAGAATAATTTTCCATTCTTGTTCTTTATATGATCCAGACACCGGTTCATAAGTTCCTTACCAAAACCTTTGCCTCTTCCGGATTCCGAAGTTGCCATGCCGCGCAGCCGCCATGATTCCGGCTCTTCATTGCCTTTCTTTTTTTCCTTATATATAGAAGCGATACCAACCAATTCATTTTCCTCAAATGCACCATAATGCAATGTTTCCGGATCATCATCTCCCGGATAAATCAATGTTTCTGCCTGCTGATGCTGCCTTAAAGTAAGCTGACGGAGTTGTCTGGTCTCTGCAGCTGTAATTATTTTAATTTCCAAAATTATATTTAGTTAAAAGTTAAAATTGAAAATTATAAGTCATTCATATTCAGCGGTACTTCAGCATTTTTCCATACGGCATTGAATTCATCCGATACAATTTTTGCTTCTGCATTCTTTCCCTGAGCTTTTAGACTTTCCATTAAACCGAATAATCCTCTTCCGTTATGCGGGTATTTTTTCAACTCATCTCTGAAAACTTTTTCAGCTTCTGCATATTCACCGTTGAGAAATAATTCCGAACCAAGGGACAATCTTACTGAAGGATACCAGTCCGGCGGTTCATCATAATTGACCTGGTCCTCATTATTAACCGCTTTCTTTAAAAATTCAATTGCTTTTGATTTGTCCCCGTCTGCTTCAGCTATTTTTGCCGTAAGAATATCGCTGCATATATTCATTATCAAAGTTGCCGGTGTGAGACCTATCAGCGATTCTTCCGATATTTTTCTATTGAACCCGTTAAATCTTTCCTGTTCGGATTTTGCATCTGCTGAATTTCCCGTTTCTGCATAAGCCACTCCTTTGCTGTAATGAAGCAAAGCTGAATACAATATAAAAGCTGTATCTGCTTCCGGATAATTAATGATCTCGTTCCATTTGCCGAAAGATAACAGTATCATAAGCGGATTTGCATAAAAAGATTCGAGCATCTGCATTTCTTTCAAAACCGGTTTAACATTTTCAGCAAGAATGTCTGCATATTTTATCGCATCGGAATAATTTCCTTCCATCATTCTTGAAACTGATAAAAAATTAACATTGTGATTATAATACATAGCCGGGTAAATGCCCTGCGGATTATGTTTTTCTATATAAGATTCATCTGTTTGCATTGCGATAAGGTTTGCATCTGAAGCACCTGCATAATCCCCAACGCGGAAATAAATATGTGCCGGCATATGAACTAGGTGTCCGGCTGAAGGCACCAGATCCTTCAATACTTTTGCGCTTGTCAGTCCTCTCCCGGGATCATTTGAAGCTTCTACTGCATGAATGTAATAATGATTTGCTCCCGGGTGATCCGGATATTTTTTTAAAACTGATTCCAGAACGGAAATTATTTCTTCTGTTCCTTCGGCAGGAGTTCCGTCTTTGTTCCATAGCTGCCATGGTTTTAGGTTCATCATGCTTTCCGCATATAGTGTACCTGCATCCGGGTCATCAGGATATTTTTTATAAAGCTCTTTCATTGCATTTTTAAAAGACAGATCAAGAGTTCCCTGAACTGTCTTTTCTACATTCTTTGTATATCTTTTTGAAAGAGCATTTATGTAATCCTTTTCTTTCTGAGAAGCATGCAAAGAATGTTTTACCGCCTTCCTCATTGATCTGTAAGCAAGTTTTCTTTGTTCGTTGTCAGCCGGTAGATTATAATTCGGACCGAGTGCAAAGGCAATTCCCCAGTATGCCATCGCCAGGTCAGGATCCAGCGATGCGGCTTTTTTAAAAGAACGAATGGCTTCATTATGATTAAAAGCATAAATAAGTATAAGGCCTTGGTCAAAAAACCTTTGCGATTCTTTATTTTCAGTACTTACTTCATGATGATACTTTCCGAGACCCGGAATGATCACGGCAGGATTAGGATCATTCTTATCTTTCTGATCCTTATTCATTTTATGATCCTGCTGAGTGGCAGCAGTATTCAGTGAAAATAAAAATACTGCGATAATGTAAAGATTTTTGATTTTCATAAATAAAAAATTGTTTTACTCAGACTGAAGGTCCGGTCAGAGCCGAGTTATTTAATCATTATTTAGTGTGATAGAAATTAAGTTTTACATCTTAAAATTGTAATGAATTTATTTGGATTTGTAAGATTCATAAGATTTGTAAGATTCAATAGATCATATCAACTTTAAAGCTTAATTATTGTATAATCGAAGGAATTAACCCGTTAATGAAAATTTTTCCTTGTCATACTTTTATATCTTTCAAAATAACCCGAAAATCTATATTTTGTAACAGTTAAATTTTTTCACAAATCAATAAATACCTTCTACAAAACATTTGAAACTCAAAGGCAAAGTAAAGTTCGTCAGTAAAGATAAAAGTTCTTTTTTTGACATTCTAAAATCGAGAGTTGATCAGTATTTCGAAAGAAATAACTTATCAAAGTACGCCAATACAACAATGGTTATAAAGACCATATCAATGCTTCTCATTTATTTTACTCCGTTTGTATTAATACTTGCTATCAATCCGCCACTATGGGTTGCGTTGCTGTTATGGCTTGTTATGGGATTAGGGCTTGCAGGCATTGGAATGAGTGTTATGCACGATGCCAATCACAGCGCCTATTCTCAGAATAAAAAAATAAATTTTCTGGTAGGTCACACGCTTAATCTGATAGGCGGTCATGTGGATAACTGGAAAATGCAGCATAACATACTTCACCATACTTACACTAACATTGTAAATATGGATGAAGACATTAATGACAGAATAGCTTTGCGTTTTTCACCTCATACGGAGGTAAAGCCATTTCATAAAAGGCAGTATTTCTATGCTTTCGTACTATACGGATTTCTTACAATATACTGGGCGTTCTTAAAAGATTTTTTGCAATTCTTCCAGTTCAAGAACAGCGGTGTTTCTCCTGCTGTTACTCCGCTCAGTAATTTTCTTATGTTTACGAGAATTGTATTAGTAAAATTATTTTATTTCTTCACATTTCTTGTGGCTCCTATCCTGTTCTTCGGAATACCGGTGCTGGAAGCGTGTCTGGGATTTTTTGTAATGCACTTCTTTGCAAGTGTTATTCTGTCTACGATTTTCCAGCTTGCACACACTGTTGAAGAGACTACGCATCCTCTGCCTGATGAACAGGGTAACATCGAAAATTTGTGGGCAATACATCAGCTGAATACAACCTGCAATTTTTCACGTAACAGCAAGCTGCTTACATGGTATCTCGGAGGATTGAATTATCAGGTCGAGCATCACCTTTTCCCAAGGATCTGTCATGTTCATTATCCGAATATTGCGGCAATTGTAAAAGAAACAGCTGAAGAGTTCGGAATTCCGTATCTGGAAAATGAAACATTCAGGGAAGCGCTTAACTCTCATATTCAGACACTGAAAAGATTCGGAAAGCTTCCTGATCTTAATGAAGTAATGGCTTAATAGTTTTTTTGTAGTAATTTTATTATCAATTTTTTTTCTTAAACTAAAAGAAAGGGATCATGAAAACAAAACATTTATTACTTACAGTATTTGCTATTTTCGTTTCCGGCCTGTTCAATTTTTCTTCAGCCCAGTACTCTCAGTACAATTTTGGATTTGAAGGAGGTCCAAGCGCAACATTTACGGTTGGAAATGATGCAGTTGATCTTGATACTAAACCGGATTTCGGTTTTCTGGTAGGATTATTCGGTCAGTACAATTTTAACACGAATTATTCCCTGAAGCTCGCGGCAAATTATCAGCAGAAAGGTTCAAAACTGGAATTAAGCCAGCCTGACTTAGCAGGCAATAATTATGTACTGGACGGAAAAATTAAAATGTATTATATGACAATTCCGTTATTGTTCAGAGGTGCTTATGGCGATTATGTTAAATTCTTTTTCAATGCAGGACCTTATCTCGGAATACTGCTGTCGAATAAAACAACAATTGATGCGAACAGTCAGTATAATGAGCCCGGTGGTGAATATGACAATACAGACAGTACCAAAAGCACTGATTTCGGAATTACGGCAGGGATCGGTTTACAGATTCCAATATCTGCAAAAAACTTGCTTACATTTGAGATCAGGGATGATATCGGTCTTACGGATATAAGCGATTATACCACGGATGAAAGTACAAAAACAAATTCTCTCAGCCTGATTGTAGGTTTATCCTTTGGCGCAGGCAAACAATACGGAGTAAAGAAAAAAACTTATTAATTAATTTTCCGGCCGGAACAACCGGACCACCTGTGAAAATTTATAAACCGTCAGTAATATGAACTGACGGTTTTTTTATTAACGATAAATTACAATTTTGTTATGCATTTATATTTTACTCTATCGTATTAATTTAATATCAGTATTTGTATTTTGACAGATAATTTTTATGAACAACTTTGACATCATAATAATCGGTGCCGGAATAATCGGGTTAAGCGCTGCTTATAAACTCATAGAAAAAAACCATTCATTGAAAATATGTCTGATTGAAAAAGAATCGGGAGTGGCGAGGCATCAGACAGGTCATAACAGCGGCGTTATACATTCGGGAATTTATTATAAACCCGGAAGTTTGAAAGCAGTTAACTGTATCACAG
>CAZLOL010000190.1:0-7377 GCA_964561045.1 uncultured Ignavibacteriaceae bacterium
TAGCGGAATCGACGAGACCCGAACCCGCGACTTTCTGAGTGACGGGATTTTGTAAGGCAAGATCCCGCAATTTTAATGTAAAATAAATTTATGTTTTTATAAGGGCGGGAGACTCAGCGGGCACAGGATATGATTAAGGTCGTGAACAATCCGTGTATCTGTTGCGACAAAAAATATTATTTCTAAAATTTTTCCCCGGGAGCTCCGCAATTCTTCTGGAGAAAATTAAAAGCCTTTAGTAATCTTGTATTTTTCTCTTTGTCTAAATTGTAAAAAATGAATCTATTGGTTGAATAATTAAACTTTTCTATTTTATCAGGATAGTCACTGTAGTTTAAATTATTTTCTTTCATAAACCTTTTTAATTTCTGGTATAGCACGTCTTCATTTTCTTTGAAATCCCGTATCAGATCATTTGTTCTTTTTTTTGGAGGAGTCAGGGTTGTCTGACCATTATGTGAAATTGAATTTATATTGTTATAAGTAACAACTGTAATTGATGATTTGTCAGATTCAATTCTGGAAATTTTGCTGAAATCAATTGTAATTGTATCCACATTCAGGTATCCAAAATTTGAATATAATGTAGCTTCATCCGGATTTTCACCATCCGGTGCAAATGATATTCTGGTTTTACCGGTTATTCTCTCAACAATTGTAATCTTACAATAATCGGTTGAAAATACCGAGTAGTTGAAATCTCCATCGTAGTCATAATTCATACCCTGGGATTCATCAGAATTAAAAATTTCGTCGAAGTTGGTACTTGCCGTCTTGTTAAAAGATTTACCACCTTGATTCAGGTTAATTTTTATAAACTCTACTGCATCCTGCACAGTCGTGTCCTGAGAAAATGATTTGTTACAATAAAAGCATGTTATGATAACAAATAGTATTACAAATTTTTTCATAATATTTTATTTATATGTAAGTTCAGTTTGAAAAATGGCGAGATCAAAAGGTCAGACCTGCAATATGCAAAAGCAAAAATAGTTCATTAAATAATAAAAATAAACATCAAGTTTTTGCTTTTCAGTCTCAAATGAGTTCTTCCGTTGCAAGTGTTGGAATCTTTAAATGATATGATGGCAGCAACTGCCTTTACCGGGACGGCAAATGACGTTACCTGGTCACAATCATTTTCTTTGCATCAGCAACTTAATGAGAGCAAAGTCCCAATTAGCGCTCACTGGAGCTCCTCCAACATATACATCACCGGATTTATAAATAGCTAATGAATATCTCCCTCCTCCTGTAAGCCTTTGAGCCCACTTCATTATCCCGGAAGAATTATACTTTAGTGTAGCACAATCCCAGGTCATTTCCAAAATCAGCACGTCACTTTACAAGCATAAAATAAAAAACCCAGTAAGTGCTTTACCTACAGGGCTTTTTATCTTTTGCGGAATCGACGAGACTCGAACTCGCGACCTCCTGAGTGACAGTCAGGCGTTCTAACCAACTGAACTACGACTCCTTATTTAACAATTGTAAACTTAATCAATATATTAACTTTTTACAATTCCTATTTCAATAATAATTGGCAAATTGTTTCAAATTTGACTGAGCGAACGTGAATCGTCAATCGTAATTTTAGCACACATTTCTTTGAAAAGTATTGATCGGATATGCACACATATTTTTTTAAGATCGTTTTAGGAATGGCAACCCGCGCGGGGTGACCGATCGACTTTTAATTCATTCACCTTTTCCAAAAGCCATATCTTAAAAGGAAGATTAAGGTCTTTTGATATTTCCGCTTCAAGAATGCCGATATCTTTTAAATTTCCGGATTCCTTTAAATTCAATAATTCATTTACTTTTTTAATAAAAATTCTTTCACGGTCTTTTAATTTATCCGAAAGATCTTTTGTATTTGTAATGTATTCCTTTATGGACTTTATGAGAGAATTTGCCTGCTCAAAATAGCCGAGTTCAAAATAAATAAGAAGCAGCAGTCTCTTTGCATCCATTTTAAAATAAAAGAAATCATCATGAACCATTATAAGATTTTCCAGGGATTTGCCGAATTCTTTTCTTCCGAAATGAAGATATGCATAAGAAAAATGCCGCATGTTATCACGGTATTCCGGCTTTAATTCATTTATATAATCTTTTACAAAAGTTTCAAACCAGTCTGTTTCATTGAAAGTAAATGCGCAGATAGCAATATTCCTGAATTTAACTATATCCATGATATCATTCTCACTGTTTTTATACAAACCAAGCTCAACAGTTCTTTTATGGATTTCGAATTGCTCTCTTCCGAATATTCCGGGATTGTCATTCCGGCATTGCAGAGAACAGTATGAGATAAGCATTGCATATAAATAAAATCTTTCACTCTGACCAAAAAGAGAATAGTATTCATCTACCATTTTTTTAAATTCAAAATAGTATTTATGATCTTCAGTATGTTTCATCATCAGGTATGCCGCATAGTTCACCGCAACATACGGATAAAATTTATCATTATTTTTTTTCATTACTTCCAAAACTCCCGGAGAATCAAGATGACTAATGAGATTATCAATAAGATTTTCTCTGAAATTAACATTGTGCGTCTTTGCCGCGATGCTCAGTTCAGGATTTCGGTAACCTTTTATGAGTGCTGCCACGGCAAAACATTCACCCTGTGATAAGATTGATTCAACTGCTCCTGAAATGTCGCCCTTTTCAATACAGTACACCATAGAGTTTTGAGCTGAATAAAATTGATTAATAAAATCCAGGGCACCTCCTTTTTCCGGGAGTTCATTATTGACTGTGGAATTATTAAATATTTTCTCAAATTCTTTGTAAGATCGCTTCTCTCTGAGCCTGTTCAACAGATAGTATTCTCTCCTGTGGGAATCCTCATTCAGCCCGGTCTGAATAAGAAATTCCTTGCAGAGTTTAAACATTCCGGAAGACAGTGTATGTATTAAAGTTTTTGATTTTAATTTATCATACTTTTTTCCGGGATACAAATTTTCATAAAAATTCTCTTCGCTGAAACTTTCTTCTTCAAACCCGGGATAATATTTCTTCAGACATTTGAAAAACGCCGATAGGTCCCGGCCGCGATTGAAGTAAGGAGATTCTATGAATAATTCTAATTCCCGGAACTCATGCGGTGTAAATGTTTTAATTAAATTTATAAGCTTGGAATTCTTCATAAAAAAGTTTGAATGGAAAATTCTGTAAGAATAAAATATACAGAAGTTAAATTATAGCTTATTTTTGATATTTTCAGCCTCATTTTTTATAATTAGTCTGTAAGAATCGCAAAAAAGTTTGGTTGGAGTGAGATATGATATTAAGTAATTTGTTAAAATTAATTAATCAATCATATTTCGGAGGGAAAAATGAGTATTAGAAAATTTACAATTGCAGCAGTAATTTCATTAGTTATATTTTCATTTAAAGGTTCTGATTCTACTTTCGAACTCTCCGAAAGCGGGCGGAATAACGGAGTCAATTTATATTGTCCTCCGCCGCCCAGCTTCGGAAATATTATCAAGAACCAAAATCATCCGGAGAATAATTTATTGGACAAGTCTGATGGCATTCAGTCGGGCTCAGATGATATTGACAAGGATTGGTACTCAGGTGCAATGGAAAACATTCAGAAAGAAGAATATAATATTTCTTATTCAGAAGAATCCGGTATGTATCAATCACCTAACCGTGCAAACAATATCCGTTTTATTTATCATAAAGACGGATTCACTGCTAAAACAAGGATTAACAAAATTCCGCTTTTTGATATCAGAGATAAGAGTATTAAGGAAAGCGAAAAGAAGTATGAGAGTGTTCCTGAGTGGAGCATAGATTTTGAACTGTCAAATGTCAGACGTCAAACGTCAAACGATAAAAATTTTACTCCCGCCAGCTTGTCAAACCGGCATGATTTTTCCGGGGATCCATTTATACAGCTAGAAGAACATGAATTAAAAGTAGCAGGCAACAAAGCATCAATAGAAAACGATAATATCCGGATTGAATACACAAACAATGAAGTTGGTATGCGGCAGGATTTTATAATTAAGAAAAAACCTGAAGGCGAAGGAAAGCTAAGATTGAACATAAATGCCGGCACAAAATTAAACATGGTAGTCGGAGCGGATGCTCTGATGTTCAAGGATAAAAATGGAGTTGATAAAATGAAATATTCAGCTCTTAAAGTGTGGGACGCGAACGGCGTTGAATTGCGTGCTTACTTTGAGAAGAAAAACTCTTCAGTTTCAAATTACAAATTACAAGTTACAAATAAAGAAAATAATTCTGATAAAGAAAAAACCCGTAACTTGAAATTTGAAACTTGTAACTTATTTTCAATCGTCGTCAACGACGAAGATGCAGTTTATCCGATAACCATTGACCCGCTTTCCACTACTCAAAGCTGGAAAGCAGAGAGCAATCAGTCAGGTGCTTACATGGGTTGCAGTGTCGCAACTGCCGGCGATGTTAACGGTGACGGGTTTAGTGATGTGATAGTCGGAGCAGAAGGCTATGACAACGGTCAGCCAAGAGAAGGAAGAGCTTTTGTTTATCATGGCTCTGCAACAGGATTATCCCTGACTGCAAACTGGATAGCAGAAAGCGATCAGGATTCAGCTTACTTTGGCAACAGTGTTTCAACCGCGGGAGATGTCAATGGTGACGGATACTCTGACATTATAATCGGAGCAAAACATTATACCAACGGACAGAGTAAGGAAGGAAGAGCATTTGTGTGGTTTGGAAGCTCAACCGGACTTGGTCCAAACGGCACACCCGCGAATGCAAACTGGTCTTTTGAAAGTAATCAAGCCGGTTCAAACTTGGGATGGAGTGTTTCAACTGCAGGTGATGTAAACGGTGATGGATATTCTGACATCATTGTCGGTGCACCCTGGTATTCAAATGGTCAGACATCAGAGGGAAGAACTTACTTTTTTTATGGCACAGCTGCCGGTTTACCCGCAACTGCAAACTGGACTGTTGAAAGCAACAGTTCTACGGGATTGTGCGGATTTTCAGTTTCCACTGCCGGAGACATTAATGGTGACGGATATTCCGATGTTATTATAGGAGGAGACGCTTTATCAAATGGACAAACAAATGAAGGTAGAGTCTGGGTTTATCACGGGTCATCTGTAGGCATATCAACGGCTACTGCTAACTGGACAGCAGAAAGCAATCAGACGGGTGCTTTTTTCGGACATAGCGTCTCGACAGCAGGAGATGTCAATGGAGACGGATACTCAGATATATTAGTTGGCGCAATAAGTTTTGATAACGGACAGACAAACGAAGGAAAGGTTTTTTTATGGTATGGAAGTTCAGCAGGTCTGATAGCAGGCGGGGGCATTCCGTCAAATGCAAACTGGTCATATGAAAGCAATGTTGCCAATGATCAGGTTGGTGCTTGTGTATCAACAGCCGGAGATGTAAACGGTGATGGCTATGCTGATGTAATTTTTTATGCAGGCAGGGTTCCGTTTGGTTTATATAATTTGGATTATGCAGCTGCTTTTTACGGAGGCTCAGCCGGACTGCCACTGACACCAAGTTGGAAACAGACCGATAGTGTTGTATATAGTTATTTCGGTTCTCAGGTTGCAACAGCAGGAGATATTAACGGAGACGGAATCAGTGATGTAATTATCGGTTCTTTTAATTATAGTGTGCCTAATCCGGGAGATCAATATGAAGGAGCGGCTTTTGTTTATAACGGTTCTCCGGACGGACTTTCCTCCACTGCTTCAAACTGGACAGCGGAAATCAACCAGGCAGGAGCTGCTTTTGGACGATCTGTTTCAACTGCCGGAGATGTCAACGGGGACGGATACAGCGATGTGATAGTAGGAGCTTATACTTTTGACAACGGAGAGATTAACGAAGGGAGGGCATTTGTATATCATGGTTCTGCGAACGGACTTTCATTAACTGCCAACTGGACAGGTGAAATCAATCAGACCGGTGCAGGATTTGGAATATCTGTTTCAACTGCCGGAGACGTCAACGGAGATGGCTATTCTGATGTAATTGTTGGCTCAGCGAATTTCAGCAACGGACAATCAAACGAAGGCGGTGCTTTTATTTATTACGGATCCTCTACGGGTTTATCAATATCAGTCAATCATACTCTTGAGGTCAATCAGGCAGATGCCGGTTTTGGACAATCTGTGTCAACTGCCGGAGACGTCAACGGGGACGGGTACAGCGATGTGATTGTTGGAGCTCAGAATTATGATAACGGAGAGTCAAATGAAGGTAAAGTGTTTGTTTATTTTGGTTCATCGATCGGACCTGCCTCATCATTCAACTGGACAGCAGAAGGTAATCAGACAGACGCAAAATTCGGATCCTGTGTCTCGAGTGCAGGAGATGTAAATGGTGATGGATTTAATGATGTGATAATAGGTGCTTATGGATTTGACAATGGACAATTAGACGAAGGAAAAACTTTTGTTTATTTCGGATCGGAATTAGGATTATCATCTAATTACAATTGGACATTTGAAAGTAATCAGGCAAATGGACAATCAGGTAACAGCGTTTCAACAGCAGGAGATATCAACGGTGACGGGTATTCGGATGTGATCATAGGAGCTTATACATATTCTAACGGACAGTCTGCAGAAGGCAGTGCATTTCTGTTCCAGGGATCTGCATCCGGATTATCTTTAACGCCCAACTGGACAGGTGAAAGCAATCAGGCGTCATCTCAATATGCATATTCAGTATGCACAGCCGGTGATGTAAACGGAGACGGATATTCAGATGTTATAGTTGGTGCACTTGCTTATTCAAACGGACAAAGCAACGAAGGAAGAGCTTATGTTTATCACGGATCTCCGGGCGGATTATCATCAACAGCAAACCGGACAATGGAACTTGATCTGAATGATGCTTACTTCGGAACATCAGTCTCGACGGCTGGTGATGTCAACGGGGACGGATATTCTGAAGTGATTGCAGGTGCACATAATTATAACGGACCAACTACCGGAGGACGTGTTTCAGTTTTTTATGGTAATGGAGTTACAGGTAAAAGAGCAACAGTAAGACAGTTTAAACCGGGTACAAGTTTTGTAATAACATCCGGAGGACTATCGGGAACAAATGGACAGGTAAGATTAAATACTTTCGTAAAAAATCCTTACGGAAGAGCCGATGGGAAAATTGTTTACGAATATAAAGCTAATGGTGTCCCGTTCAGCGGATCAATTATTACAAATAGTGTTTCATCCACCGGATCGGGTGCTAATACTGACCTTTTGATCGGAGGCACTCCGCTTAACGTTGATGTGTCAGGTCTGCTTACAAATAAGGTATATAAATGGAGAGCAAGGGTTCAGTATAATCTTGTGAATAATCCATATCAGAAATTCGGACCATGGAAATATT
>CAZLOL010000191.1:0-7233 GCA_964561045.1 uncultured Ignavibacteriaceae bacterium
TTTGTTTCAATATCAACATAAAGAAGATTGTAAAAGTTATCAATGGAATTATGAAATTATTATTTAAGCTGTTTAATGAAAAATAACTATTTGTATAATGTATTTGGTTTAAGTTTTTGGTAAGTAGAGTTTTTTAAATTTTAACTTTCAACTTCTATCATCTTCAAGAATTTACAAATCAGAGAAAACTCATTTATAAATAACTACATAGAATTTATCCTGTTCTAACTAATCTCCTTAAAAATAATTATATTTACCATATAAACCTTTTTAAATTAACCGGCATCTTATTAATGAAACGAAAATAATAGAATGAGCTCAGCTATTTCTCTAAATCTGATCGTAAAAAATCCGGATGAAGATTTTAAACTTGTAGAACAGGCTTTAAACGGAAGCGGGGAAGCTTTCAAAGAATTATTCATGAAAAATGTCACGCGTGTACATTCTTTGTGTCTGCGGATCTCGGCTGATGTGCAAATGGCAGAGGATCTTACACAGGAAGTTTTTATAAAAGCCTGGGAGAAATTGAATACATTTAAATTCGAAAGCAAGTTTTCTACATGGCTTCACAGCATTGCGGTAAATCAGTTCATGATGCAGCTCAGGTCTGATAAGAGATATTCGGAAAAAATAGATGAGTTCAGCAGAGAAAAGGAAGTTCAGAATCCGGCTGATACCAAGATTAACCAGGATTACAGAATTGACCTTCAAAAAGCTATTGATAACTTACCGGGGCAGGCGCGGACAGTCCTTGTTTTACATGATATAGAAGGTTATAAGCATAATGAAATATCCGAGATGATGAACATACAGATAGGAACTTCAAAAGCCAATCTTCACCGTGCAAGAAAAATTCTAAAAAAGGAGCTTTCAAAATGAAAAACGGAGCCAAAATGAAACAGCTAAACTGCGATGAAATCGAATTACTGATTGATGAACACCTCGAGGGAATGATATCATTATCAGATAAAGAAAACATGGATGAACATACTGCCGGTTGTGATAATTGCAGATCTTACCTGCAGAAAACTGAATCTCTTATAAAAAATATTAATTCCTTACCGCCTGAGGCCTTAAATCTCTCTGTTCAAAAGAAAAACAAACTCTGGAATTCGGTAGAATCTAAAATTGATGCAAATAAATATAAGAAGGTAAACCCTATTCAAACCGAATTCAACAGTGAAGAAAGTGATGCGAAAAATAATTTCCTTTACAGATACAGATACATTTTTTCAGGACTGGCTGCTGTACTGGTATTAGGTTTTATTATCTACGGCGTAAAAAATCTGAATTTAAATAGTGACCGTTTATCACAGCAGAGTACTTTTGGATTGGAAAGTTACTGGAAAGTTTCAAACATTCAGGGTAACTCATTAATTGGAAATTCTACTATGAGCAGTAATGACAGCATAAAAGAAGGCGAGTGGATTCAGACAAATAATGATTCGCGTGCAGAGCTTATAGTTGCAAATATCGGCAAGGTCATCATTGAACCGAATTCAAAAGTTGTCTTTGTAAAAGGAATAGATGGTAATAACAGAATATTGGTTGAATACGGTACTATAAATACCGTAATGAATCCGAACTCAAGATCGTTTTTTGTAGAGATGCCGACAGCAGTTGCAACAGATAACGGCGGATCATATACTATGACGGTCGATTCTACGGGTGACGGACTGGTTTATGTCAGATCTGGAAAAGTGGAAATAGCATCACCAAACAGGGATGCGATTATCCCGGCAGGTAGTCTGGTTCTTACAAAGAAAGATATAGGAGTCGGAACACCTTTCGCAGAGAATTCATCTGCTAAATTTAAGAATGCTCTTTTTAATTACGACTTTGGAATCTGCAACGACGCATGTGTAAAAACACTATTGAATAACGCAAAAATGTCTGATGCTGTTACTCTTGTTAATCTTATTCCCAATGTTAATAAGGAATACAGTGATCAGGTTTATTCAAAACTCGCTGCATTTGTTGCTCCTCCTAAAACAGTTAGTGCTGACAGCATTCCGTATATTAATGAAGAAGAACTAAATCAGTGGATAGACAAGATACAGGTGGAAGTTCAGAAAAATGTAGAGGAAAGTATGAAAAACGTGGAGAAAAGTCTTGAAAACTTAAAGGAAATGGAATATTACAATTCGGAAACAATGAAGGGATTCGAGGATTTTGCAAAGAACTGGAAATTCCAGATCAGGACATCACCAGACGGGAATTATGTTTGGGAAGAAGATTCTGCTGAATTTGACAAAGAGCAGTTTAAAAAAGATATGGAAGAGATGAAGGAAGAATTAAAGTCAAACTCGAAAGTGAATAAAGAGCAGTTAAAGGAAGATATGGAGGATTTGAAAAATGATCTTGAAGAAATGAAAACCGAGCTTAAAGAAAACCTGAATCTTAATAATGAAGAGCTGAAAAAAGAGATGCAAAAAGCAAATGAAGAGATGAGGAAAGCAATGAAGGAAGTAGAGAAGATACAAATCCCCGATTCGGTCCGGCATAAAGTAAAGGTGAAAGTAAATACAGACAACGAAGCTGAAAAAATTGAGGCACCTGAAGTCCCTGAAGTTCCCGAAGATGGCACAGACGAAGTAAAATAGGGTTTAAATCAGTTTTTTGAGATTTCCTGAATAAACACAGAACCGTTTACAATGATAAATTCATATTTTCATTTTAAACGGTTTATTTTTTATTTAAACGTCTAAGTGTTTCCACTTATATAAAAAGTGCGTTATTACTCATTCAAAGTTAAATGTAAAGTATCTAATTTTGAGTAATTAAAGGATCTAAAAGTCCGGTTAAGTTATTGTGTTTTTTCTTATCCGGATTTTTTTTTTATAATTCCTGTTATTTGAATTTCAATAATATTATTATCCAATTATTTAATGATTAACAAAAAGCATTAAACTAATAATTGTTTCTGAGTTTAAATATCTTTAATTTCGCTTTAAATAATTATTAAATGGAGCATGTAGGCGGTAATTTTTATTACATTAAGGTTTTTATTGCAATAATGATCCTTGTCAATCCTTTTGAAGGCATTCCTTTATTTCTATCAAAAACAAATCACTGCACACCGGAAGAGAAAGCAGCAATAGCAAAAAAAACTTCCTTATCCGTTTTTTTAATTCTTGTTTTGTCACTTTTTTTCGGGAAGTATATACTTCAGCTGTTTGGAATTACCATTGCTTCATTTTCTCTTGCGGGCGGCATAATCATTTTTCTCATTGCTGTGGATATGGTGCTTGGAAAATCCGATTCAGGAGAGAAAAGTCTTCCTAATGACCCCGATAATAATCCGTCAGATATAGCAATCGTTCCGCTTGCTATTCCTCTGCTCGCCGGTCCCGGCGCTATAAGCAGCGTCATTGTTTACGGAAGCACGAGCACTGGAATTGTAAATGATTTGATTTTAGCCGTAATCGTTCTGATGGTTGGAATTGCCGTAAGAATGTCTCTGAGAGCTGCATCAAAAATGGAAAAATTCCTTCACGATACTGGAGTGAAAGTTCTGACTAAAATATCAGGTCTTCTTGTAGCCGCAATTGCAGTTGAAATGATATTTCATGCCCTGATTCAGGTTTTCCCCACACTGAATAAATAAATTCCTTACATACCGTTTTTGATAAAAAGCAGAACCTGTTCATATACATTCGTGGAGATTTTAATTTCACCGGTAAAAGGATAGTCCAGGGCTAATATCATCAGAATTATTATGGCGTTTGTCATAGCAAAGAGCGAGGTCATGGTCGCCTGAATTACAAAACTTCGTGTTCCGAAAAATAATGAAAATCCCACGGAAGTCATCGCACCTATAAAAATAACTGTCCAGATAATTACAGGTATATGATTCTGCGCGCCCAAGTTCCTTAACCTTCTTAATTCTGTTATTTCATTTAATTTATCTAGGGATTCTCCCAAATATATCTTTTCCTTCTCGGTTGCAGGATTTTCAATACTGTTAAAGTTTTTCCAGATTTCGATCAGCTTCTCTCTTGATTCCTGATTAGTCTTTCCTTTTGCAAGCAACGGCCAGTCATCCCTGACTATCATTTCCAGATATTCGGTTAAATCTTTTTTTATTTCAGACTGATTTTCTTCCGGCAGACCTTCACAGTCTAAATATAAATTCTGTATGATATTCGCTTCTTTGTCGCATACAGTATTTACTTCTTCATAATCGCTCCATGTGGCATAGACTACAAATGCAAGAAGCACTGCATATATTAGTCCCAGAGCATTAAAAAGAAAGCCGCCTACTTCGTGATTTTCTTTGAATGTTTCCCAATGAATTCTTCTTCTGCGTAAAATTAATACGCCTACTGAAATGCCGGCAGTTACAATAATTGTAATAAAGCACATCAGAAATGTCGGAAGGGATAAAAATTTAATCAGCATAATTATATTTTTAAATTAGTTACTGGATTGAAAAATTACTCAGTTCATTGAAGCGCCGGTAAAGATGGTACAGAATATTCATTGCCGAATCATCCTGTAAAAATCTGCAGCTGTATTTAAAATATTATTATCCTGAAATTAATTTATTTGGGCACTTCATTCAGTAAATATTTCAGTATCTGTTCGTATGCATCCGATGAAACCTTTATATCTCCCGTAAAAGGATGGTCAAGCGCAAGTATCATTAATATTACAATAATATTTGTCATGGTAAACAGTGAAGTCATTGTTGCCTGAATCACAAAACTCCTTGTTCCGAAAAATAATGAAAATCCTATCGAGGTAAGCGCTCCTATAATTATGACCGTCCAGACAATAACAGGTATATGATTCTGGCTGCTTAATATTCTTTGCCTTCTGTATTCCGTTACGCTGTTCAGTTTATCCAGAGATTCTGAAAAGAAAATCTGCTCCTTGCTCGTTACAAGAGAATCGATGCTGCTGTATGACTTCCAGATATCAATCAGTATATGTCTTGAATGGGGATTATCATCACCTTTTCCCAGTAAAGGCCAGTCTTCTTTTATCACCGCTTCCAAATACTCAATTATTTTATTTCTTAAAACCGTCTGATTCTCTTCGGGAAGTCCTTCTGTATCAAGATACAGGTTCTGTATTACATCCGCTTCATTATCGCAGTATTCCCTGGCTGCATTATAATCTTCCCAGGTTGCATATACAACGAAAGCTATAAGAACAGCATAAATCAGTCCCAGAGCGTTAAACAGAAATCCTCCTACTTCATGATTTTCCTTAAACGACTCCCAGTGCAGCTTTTTTCTGATGATATACAGTGCGGTTATTGAAAATACCGTTCCTGAAATTATTGCAATAGAGATCATTAAGAATGACGGAAGACTTAAAATAAAATTTATCATTTGTAATTATTTTTGATTAAAGATTAAATTATATAATGTTTTATGAGTTTCTGTCAGTATAGTTTAGCCTGCAAACGTGTTTGTGTAATTTATTCCGGAAGTGTTAAGGTATTTTCTATAATAGTAAAATCCTGATTATTGTAAATTCTTTTTCCCCGGAAAAATACAGGAAGCACGGATATTATGCTAACCTGTCAATAAAAAATTAATAATACTATTGCCTGACAACAGTCGGTTCCCGTTCGGGCAATTCGGGATTATCACTAATTTCATGCAAAGCTTTCATTTCGGTTATTCTTTTTTTCTCCGCTTTGGAAATAAATGCAACAGAAATAAGTATGAATACGAGTGAAATCCAGTCTTCTTTGCTTGGAAATTTTCCTCCGAAAAAATAAAAGATGAGAAGCGTAGATGCTGTACCTGCTATCAGTGAAGTCAGGCGGTTCACAAGTCCGGCAAAAGTTGCCGTTCTGCCTTTGAACATGAATATAAAAACAGAAAAAAATGCAACTGCACCGAAAGCTGTTCCTGCTAAGATGGCATATTCCCACATTGCAGACGGTGTGTGAAAAGCTCCTATGAACTCACTGATCTGATTACTCTGCCAACCGAATAACTCAGGTGAACTGTAAAATAGTATTCCCAATAAAAGCATTGTGATTGTTGCGGCTATCTGCTCCACAGCAAAGAAACCTTTATTATCCTGTTTTATGCCTTTGCCTCTTGTATTCTTATAATAATTCATTATGTATATACGTATGAAATAAGCAATGATATAGCTGGTAAGAATCACAACTGCTGCGGTGTTATATATAAAATCGAATCCGCCATCGTTTCCGGAAAAAATATTTATTGCAACAGCGATCAAAGCAAAAAATACAGCAATGTTTTCTTCCATATAGACCCGCTTTTTCAGTATACCCTGCCTTATCTGTATCGCATCTATCAGTCTGCTGATTATTATGACGCTTCCTCTCATTATTACCATTGCTACCATTACTGAAATAGGAAGAGAATACATCAGAGTAGTAGTTGGAATTACTATTGCAGTGCAGATCCCGGAAGGGATTATATAAAGATACTCTTCCGGTATTTTCATACCCAGAAAACTTATTATTTTATTTGACTGAAGCTTGTACCATTTTAATGACAGAACTATAAGAAGTGCGATCATATTTCCTCCGATAGTGCTGTAAACAAGATACTGCATATCCGGCATACCTGCCCCGAGAAAATACTTCACACTCACTCCAGTGATCACGTAAAATACAAAGTAACCGATACATAACTGAAGCAGCCGTCCGGTACTGCCTTCAATGGTTTTCCACATGGAAACTCTTTTTATGAATTTTTATTAATATAACATTCCTGAATTAATTTACAATGATTAATAACAACAGATACAACAAAAACCCAATACTGCTGATGATCCTGTGATACATACCGCCTTTATTTCCGAATGGCAACAATATCATTGCAAGTAACGATAATAAACAAAGTATAAAATCAAAAATATTTAGTCCGGTAAATAATAGTATCAGAAAAAGATTAATAATTATTGCGGCATAAAATATCTGATGAGTCCTTTTTGACAGTGAAATAGTCCTGAAATGCAGCAGCCAGCCAATGATATAATTTAATGTATAAAGAAATAATCCGGTGAAAAGAAGACTGTCGATAATTTATAGTTGAAAGTTGATAGTCAGTAGTTAGTTGTTAGTCTTAATTATAAACTGTTTTTAATCAAAAAAAGCCGTTAACAGTAAAAATATGTTTTGAAAAACTCAGTAATCATTAACTAATAACAAATACTCTGTACAAAATACCTAATACTTAAACTGGCATAGCCAGAATCAAAAAAGTTTTAAATGCTCGTTTTTTTAACCGCAGAGTT
>CAZLOL010000192.1:0-3792 GCA_964561045.1 uncultured Ignavibacteriaceae bacterium
GATTTTGAAAAACTTACAAACGGAGTTTCAATTGAAAGTTTTGCTGAACAGAAACAAGACAAAAAGCAACTTGAAAAACTTAACAAGGTAATTGAAAAAAATGTAAAGAAGTTTCCAAAATCTCTAAATGCTATAAGAGCTTTGAATAATTATAATGATAAGATAAACGCTGCAAAGGAAAGTTTCTTAACAAGTAATTCCGTTATAAAAAATGAATACGGAGTTGATACAATGGTAAGCAATCTGAAGTTATTATTTAATACTCATTTAGAGGGAGAAATAGACAGAGTTAATATTGATACAACCGACATGAATGAAGTCTTGGATCTGATTGACACCGGAAAGGATGTATTAGAAGATTTTTTTTTAACAGCTCTGAAATTGAAAGACAGATTGAAAATATCTGCTTTGACTTTGAGGGCTTTCAGACCGAAGGAGAGCCAGACCTCAGCGACATAATGCTTGAAGAAATACACAATGTAAGTTATTCAGTTTCAATGTTGGGTTTGTATGACCCGGATAAGATTGACAGAATTTGGGAAATGAATATTTTTGAATTTATAAAGTTACTTTGTTACAAGAAATATTCAAACTTTGTTGAAGCGATATACATTAAGAGGAAGAGACCGAACCAAAATAATTCTGAATTTTGAAACTTGGCTTTTTGTATAAGACTTGCCCGCAGGATTTACAAGCATAGGTTTTATCTCTAAAGAAGAAGCCGAGAAAGAATAAGGGGGCAAAGTAAAAGGTAATGAATAAAAAGTAAATTAAAAACCATCCGAATAATGAAGTCTTTGAGGAAAGTAAATAATGTTTATAATGCTGACAATTTGTTTTGTGAATATTAAATATTTCAGTTCTTACAGGTAACATATATGAATTTAAATTATATCATTGAAATAGTAAATGTTAAATTTTGTAATAAAAATAGAGCAAGGATCACAGGAATATGACGGCAATAATCTTTCCTGGACTCAGAAAATTATTGATGATATAATTTTATATTCGAAATTAACCGATTCAGAATTACAGCAATACACCGAAGCAATTCGGGAAGCCATTCTAAGAAATTACTTTTCAGGAAATACTTTCACAGGCGGCAAAGTTGCAGCATTATCACCAACTACTATTAAGAAAAAAGGACATGGCAAAGTTTTCTTTGATACAGGCGAATTATACCGCAGTTTAGTATCTCAGAAAGTTGCTGACGGCTATGAAATATTTTTTTCTGAAGGCAGATCGCAAATAGCTTACTGGTTACAAACAGGAACTTCAAGAATGCCGGCAAGACCGGCTTTTGGCATTCAACCGGAAAGAGCAGATGTGATTTTAAATTCAATGCTTTCTAAGTTTCATTATGGAAGGAGTGCTGCATAATGGCAGATCAGAATTTAAAATTAAAGATAAAACAAGAAGTTCAGACCTCACCGCTTAGAGAGCTTCAGGCAGAAATGCGGAAGATTGGAGTTGAACAGCAGAAACTTTTTTTAAACGGCGAAAAAAATTCAAAGACTTTTCAGGACAATGCTTCAAAAATAAATACTCTTAAAAATTCTATTAAAGACCTTCAGGGAGTAAGCAAAGGGTTTTCCGGTAAAAGTCCGCTTTCAGGATTTCAACTATTAGAAGCGGGTGAAAATTTAACAGTAGTCGCAACCGGATTAAGAATGGCAACACAGCAGGCGATTTCATTCGGGAAAGAATTATTTTCCATTGCAAGAGATTCGGCTGAGGTTAAGGTTTTATATGAAGGTTTTGAAAGAATAAGCGGAAGTGTTGAGGGTGCTAATAAGAATCTTGAAACATTCAGGAAAGCGAGTACAGGAAATTTATCAGATGCGGAATTAATCAAGTTCAGCAATTCAATGTCTTCGCTTGGTTATTCAACTGAAACAACTGCAAAGATTCTTGACATAGCTGAAAAGCAAGGGGACAAGGTTGGAGTAACATTTGAGACAGCAAATGCAAGTTTGCAGAAGTTTATCACGACCGGAGCAAAGAGGGGTTTAATAGAATTAGGGTTAAATGTTGGTGTAGTTTCAAAAGAAATGGAAAGACTTTCCGGGCTGACTTCTAAACAGATAAGTGAACTCGATGAACTCGAACAGCAAAACATAAGAACAACCGCAGTAACTAATTTATATGGTGATTCGCTTGATAATATAAATAAAAAAGTTGGTGATAATGCTGACAGATTGGCTTCATTAAATACTAAGTATGAGAATTTAAAATTAATTATCGGAACCGGTTTAGCTTCTGCCTTTGTCAATTTATCCGGGGGGATTGATTCAAGTTCTGCTTCTTTAGGAAATGCGATAAGCAGGGCTGAAGGTTACGGGCGACAAGTTGCAGAAATCATTAAGCTAATCAGTAATTTTAGTTTATTCGGAATCGGAAAAGAATTTACTTCTGTATTAAGCGGAGACGGATCACCCACTATTCAGGGCATAAATGATTTTATTGAGAATACTAAAAAAATACAAAGTGAAATTCAGGGAATAGGAAATTCAGTTAAGACAGGATTAATCCCGCCTGAATTTAATATCGGGGGTAATTTAAAGTTTGATCAATCAGCATTAAAAGATTTATTTCCTAATACTTACGGCGGAAGCACAAACACAGGAACAAGCAGTAAGACTGGAAGCTCTAATGTTGCAAAGGAAATTGATTACATTTCTGATAAATTTAAAATCCTTTCAAATGATTTAACTGACATTCAGCGAAACATTAATACTCTTGTCTTACCGGAATCTTTAACAAAGTATCTTGATATTACAGCAGGAGTAGGAACAGTAGAAGGCGGGTTAAGAAATAATTTCATTGTAAAACCTATTGCTGAAACATTCGACTCTGAAAAGTTAAGAAGCACTTTTGATTTAGCAATTTCAGAATCAACTAACATAGCAAATATATTAACAGGCGGAGCTGATAATTTCGCTTCAAAGTTTATAAACAGCATAGAGCAGGGAGCTTCATTACTTAATTCTTTCTTTGGCATTTTAAATTCAGTCTTAGGAATTGGAAGCGGGGGGCTGTTCGGATTCTTAGGCGGTATATTCGGCGGCGGCGGAGCTTCAGCAGCCGGCAGGTTATTATCACCTTCCGGACAAGTAAATAATTCAGCGTTAAGTTTACAAACAATCGGAGTACCTTATATAATCGGAACAGAAATAAAAGGAACTAACTTGAAACATATTATAAGAAAAGTTGATAATATGGAATCTCAATTGCTTGTATCATAATGCCAAATTTAATTAAAACATATAAGCTATTAGCGGGGGAAATAAAGTTTGACTTCTTTTATAATTCTGATATTTCGGATTTAATTGATTTCGATGTAATAAATCTTGGTTCACTTTCGAGAGGTTATGACAATGAAAATAATATTGATATAGCTTCATTCCCGGATAACCTTGAAATAACAATTGATACTTTTAACGGCGATAATTATAAAGCTATAAGGAAACTATATGAACAGTATTCCGGTAATTACCCGACTAATGTAAGTGAAACATTTATGCTTACAATGTTTAAAGACGGAGTTGAAAAGTTCAAAGGTTATTTATACGACATGGATTCTGAAGCCGGACAATATACGATTAAGATGTCTTTTGTAGACGGGATAAATTATTTAAAATCATTTTCAATATCAGACCCGAGAATCTTAGATAAACTTTATTACAGGGGAATAGTTCCGAGAGCTGAGTCAGATGACAGCAGCGCTTTCGCTTATGGCTTTGAAACAATACAAGTAATAGTTGATCCAAATTATACAGGGTATTATATCGG
>CAZLOL010000192.1:3892-7205 GCA_964561045.1 uncultured Ignavibacteriaceae bacterium
GAACTATTGCAGATATATTAAAACTATTAGCAAAGAATTTATTTTCCTATTACGGCTTTAAAACAAATAATAAAGTATTCTTCAGACATCGCAGATATACATCAGCAGTTGCAGGAACATTGAATAAAGACAATATTATTTCAATGAGAAAAACTTTATCAGTTTCAAAAATTCAGGGTGTAAAGATTGAAGATTATTACACTTCAAATTACGCTTACAAGGGTAAGAATTACGACACCGATAATATTCCGCAGATAAATTATAAGATTCCTTTGAATGCCTTTGCGACTGCTTCAAGTCCTTTCTTTGAATACAGAATGGATTACACTTCAGGCGGTTCAGATTACAGGGTTATTTATTTTAAAGACTTAGAAAATTTAGTAGACGGCGAGCCGGTTGAAGATATTCCACAGGAAATAATTTCAATGGCTGAATGGGAAGCTCATAGAACTTTCAGAGATAAATATGAAATTGTATTGGAAGGGACTGACTATGATTATGATGAAAGCTATTTAGTTGATTATGTGATTGACGGACAAGACTTTTTCGGAAAGGTAAGAATAATTACAATGTCTGAGGATTACAATGAGGACAAAACAACATTAAATGTAATTGAGATTGACAATGCTGAACTTTAGAAACGGGTATAAAAATTGGAAAGTCCAAATTAGGACAAGCGATAACGGAATAATTGAGGAGCTGACATTTCCGAGAGCAAACGAAGCCGGACAGCCGGAAGATCATAAGCCGGTTACAAGAACATTAAATACGATTGGCTATGCAAGAAAAAATAAATTGCTTGGTTATCATATTGATTTCAGTTTTTTTTATGATAGATATACCCCCCCGCTTGTATTAGATCAGTTAAAGATTATTGTTGATTATTGGATTAATAAAGATTTGTATTCAGATTTACAAATTATTTTATTTCCGAGACTTGATATTTTAGACAGATATTTCCCGGTATATCCGAGTGAGGAGACAATAAGAATTGCAATCATGCGGGGAGCTGACAAAGCTCAGGGAAATAAAGGCGTAATAATAAAATTTCTTACGATTAATTATGTAAGCAATTTAAGTGTTTCAGATCCAAATGACAGAACAATCAGTTTATTAAATTTAACAACTTTGTAAATTATGGCAGGCATTATAAAAGTCCCGGTAGTTCAAATAAGCGGCGGTTATTACGCTCCTGATAATTCAATTGCTGATCCAAAAATAAAACATCTTGGCAGCGGCACATTTTACGACGGAACATTAATCGGATCAACCGGAGTATATAAGTTTCTAAACGGCGGAACAGGGTGTCCGGACGGGTATTATGTCTTTTACGACGGAGCAACCGCAAAAGATAATGTGTTGGGTTCAGTTGCAGAAGGCGGTACATGGTTCGGAGACGGCTCTCTCGGTTATCTTGCTCTTGTCGGTTCTGATTACGATGCTGACAGTAAGAAGATTATTAATGTTGCTGATCCTACAACTGCAACCGGAGCGCTGAACAGACAAACAGGCGACGTGAGATATATACTCGCTTCAGTGCTTGCATCATTAATGGATTTAACTTCGAATCAGACGGCTTCAGGAACAAAGACATTTAACATCATAAAAGCTACTCAGTTAGGTCAGAACTTATCGGCTGCCGGTTGGGAAATAAACGGACTTGTAGACCCGACAGTCGGCTCAGCAGCTGCGAGAAAGGCTTATGTAGATGATGCAATAGATACGGCTGTTTCTGCTATTGTTATAACTCCTTATCAGGAATCACCGAACGTAATAAGATGTATTCCGGGCGGGGCAGAAAAGACAGGGCAGGTATATACTACCTATGCAAATTCATTGCAGTATGCTCTTGCAGTTGCGGGAGTAGATCACAGAATGACAATTAAATTTGAAGGCATGGGAACAGCAGGTTACAATTATATTAATATGTCAAATGCAGGGGGCGATTATATCGATGATTATATTCACTTCAAAGCTATCAACCAGGATATATTACTGATCCCGCCTGCGACAGACGTAATACGCGTGGGTGCTCTCGGAAATTCAATCATTGAAAACTTTACAATTTACAAAGACGATTCCGGAGTGGATGTTGAATTTGAAAACATTGTATTTATTAATTGTTCATTCAACTTAACTGTGCTTACTGCAACCTTTACAAATTGCAGGTTTAAAAATTGTGATATAATAGTAAATGATGACGGAGACGGAACAGCGACATTCACGAATTGTAAAGGCAGAGCCGATTCAAACCAGAGCTTCGGAACTTCAACAATTGACGGTCAGCAAAATAAGCATAAATTAGATTTCTAATATGAAAAATATAAATAAATATATAATCTTTCCTGCGATAATAATCATTGTGGTGTTGTTCGCTCTCGGTCAAAGCAACAGTCTTAAACTCAGCTGGGGTGGTAACCGGGCATATTGGGTGTACATTCTTGATTCGAATTATATGTACCCGAGTCATTCAATTAATATGAAAGCAGGTGATTCGCTGAAGTATAACGGCGTAACGGTTACAAGCGGGACAGGGGGCGGGGGTGGCGATGTGTATCTATCCAACAGGCAAACATTCACAGCGAGAAATATATTCTCTGACACTTTAAAGGCAGATGGATTAAGTCTTATTGATAATGCAAGAATCACAAGTGAATTAAATGTTACAGGTGATGTGATAAGCGATCTGCAATTTCTTAAAGGTTCAAGACCGGCGATAGGTACTGCCGACAATTACGGAATTGTGTTCAAGACTGCAGATACGAATAGAATGTCTATTGATTCGCTTGGTACAGTGAGAATAGAAAAGAATCTTGATATTCTTGGCGGGATTACCGCGACAAGTGATATAGTAACACTTGGAGATATTACAGGAAATAATATTAATGGTCAGGTAGGTGCGGGAAGCATTACTTCAGGAACATTAGACACCGCTCGTATCCCGAACACTGCAAAGATTGACACTTCTAAGTTTGCAAGGTTAGATACACTGACAACTGAAAGGGTAAGTAGCAAATGGACGTTCTTTAATACTGTTCTTTGTGTTGCAACGGTTACCTTCTCAAACAGTCCGGTCTTTTCCGCATTAGTGGATTTTGCAAACGGATTAACAACGACTACATTTTACGCAAGCGGGTATTCAAGAATGGGAGAGCTATCAAGGAATGAAAAGAAAGTTACTAAGGCGGTTTATTTATCCTCAACAAATGCAACTTACACAGTTGCTCATGGAATAGCGAGGGTTGAAAACGTAACCTCAGTCAAATTCATAATCAAGCATGATACATCAGGAGCTTCCGCACAGGAAATATTA
>CAZLOL010000193.1:0-3182 GCA_964561045.1 uncultured Ignavibacteriaceae bacterium
GAGGCCGGCAGTTCGAGTCTGCCCATCCCGACTGTAATAAGTTTAAAATAAGGCAAATCACTTTCACTAATTTTTTATTATTACCGGATGACAAACAGGGAATTTTTTATTAAAACACTTCAGGCTGAAATGCCAATTACCGCCGGAGCGGTAAAGGCATTACCCAAAGACATGAGCAAGCTCGGATATAAGCCGGATACAAAATCCAGAAGCGCTCTTGAAATAATCTGTCACATGCTTCCGCATGCTGAAGCCATGAATAATGCAGTTAAAACTTTTGTATTAAGTGAAGAAGGCAAAGAGTTCAACAGTACCGAAGAGGCAGCGGCATACATTGAAAAAAATGCAGCAGAGCTGATTGAAAATCTGAAATCTGTTGATGATAAAACCTGGGAAGAAAAAATAATCCCGTTTGAATATCTCGGGAACAAATATTTCGAAGCTCCAATGTATGAAATGTACTGGATGTTTCTTATGGATATGATTCATCACCGCGGACAGCTCAGCACTTATTACCGTTCAATGGGAGTTCCAAATCCTAAAATCTACGGACCAACTGCAGAGGATGATGAAAAAAATGCTGCTGGAAAAAATAATTAATAATCTCAGACGCAAACATTCCCGGTCTTTCACATCTATAACTTCTGAAAGATATACAACTTTTGATTGTAAATTATTTTATTGATTTTGAACTGCTCTTTGAATTCTTAAAATAAGCTTTGTTGCTTTGGATTTCACATACAGTCTGAAAGCAATGTTAATATAATTATATGAGGATCACTTATGAAAAATGCAAGCCGATATGCAGGAAAAGATACAGGAACTTTTACAGTAAACGACCTTCCTAAATCAGAGCGTCCGCGCGAAAGACTTATCGCATACGGCGCTGACAGATTATCTTCAGCAGAATTATTATCCATTATTCTCAATACAGGTATCAAAGGTGAATCCGTAATTATGATCTCACAGAAACTGATCATGAAATTCGGTTCATTGAAAGGCATAATGGATGCATCGCTGGAAGATCTTAAACAGCTCAATGGCCTGGGTGAAGCGAAAGCGACTAAGCTCAAAGCGAGCTTTGCAATCGCAAAAAAGGTAATGGAAGAAATAAGGGTCAGTGATGCCGGAAAAGAGAATGAGAGAAAAAGATATAACGCTGTTACATCTCCGGATATACTTTATGAAATAATAAAAGACCGGATACAGAATTTCTCAAAGGAACATTTCTTTGTCATTTCCCTTGATACGAGAAACAACTTCATCGGCATTGATGATATATCAATAGGCACACTGACTGCCAGCCTGGTTCATCCGAGAGAAACATTTGAGTCCGCAATAAAAAGGCATGCAGCCCATATTATTATCGCTCACAATCATCCTTCAGGAGATACCGAACCTTCGGAAGATGATCTGAAAATAACAAAGAGACTCGTGGAAGCAGGGAAAATAATGGGTATTGAAGTGCTGGATCATTTAATAATTACAGAAAGGAAATACCTTAGTTTTAAAGAGAAATATTTAATATAGAGATCTTCTCCGGATATGGTCAGAAGAAGATCTCATTATATAAACTAAATTTTTTAAAGTTCTACTCCATCCTGAAACTCATCACCTTCATCATCAAACAATATCATTGCCTGATAAAAAACTCCGTCCGGAGCGATGGATACTCCGCCTTCAGTTTCCCAGCCCTGTGCAAACATATCGTTTACTTTTTCTACAAGTTCTTTGTCGGTTTTTGCAGATACAATACTATATTCCATTTTGTTTATGCTCCTTTATTTGGTTTATTTTTCTTTTGTAATAGTAAATTAGCTTTTGCAAAATAAATATTATTAACTTAAATTAAAATCTCTTTAAATCAATACTGATTTCTGTCAAAGTTTGTTTTCCTTGATAAATAGGAACAATAAATCTATTTTGATTCTAATTTTTGTATAATGGATAAGCAATCGGCGCAAACGGAATTTAACCGTCTGACAAACAGAGGGATCATACTGGGATATGTCTGGATACTTGGAGCAGGTTCTTTGATTTCACTGATATCTGCTTATCAGGCGAAAAAACTTTTTGATACATCAGAATATAAACTTGAGGGCAGGAATAAAATAACAAAGTGTGTTATTATCGGAATTGCAGGCTTGCTTGTATGGGCAATTGCAATTGCAATAATAATTATTTTCAAAAAAAAGTAAACGGATTAATTTTATAAATGGATTATAAAGATTATTACAAAGTCCTGGGTGTTGATAAAAAAGCCACACAGGATGAAATTAAAAAAGCATACAGAAAGCTTGCTGTCAAATATCATCCCGATAAGAACAAAGGAAACAAGGAAGCGGAAAATAAATTCAAGGAAGTAAATGAGGCGAATGAGGTTTTAAGCGATAAGGAAAAAAGAAAAAAGTATGATGAACTTGGCGAGAACTGGAAATATTATCAGCAGTCGGGAGGAGCTGATCAGGGATTTGACTGGTCAAGATATTCGAATCAGGGAGGAAGAGGTCAGCAGCAATATACTTACGAAGGAGATATGAATGATGCTTTCGGAGGAGGAGGTTTCTCTGATTTTTTTGAAACACTTTTTGGTCAGGGATTCGGCGGACAGCAGACAAGAGGAAGACAGGGCGCAAGAAAGGCAAAGATGAAAGGTCAGGATATAAGCGCTGAGATGAGCATTACTCTCGAAGATTCTTATGCAGGTGCTGAAAAAATGTTTGATCTCGACGGTCAGTCAATTAAGCTAAAAATAAAACCCGGAATTGCCGATGGACAAACTCTTAAACTCGGAGGAAAAGGAAATCCGGGATATAACGGAGGGTCAGCGGGAGATCTGCTTTTAAGAATTCATGTTCTTAAAGATCCTCTTTTTGAGAGAAAAGGAGATGATCTCTATACAGATATCAGAGTCAGCTTATATTCGGCAGTTCTTGGCGGAAAATCATCTTTAAGAACTTTCAAAGGAACTATTAACATCAACATTCCGAAAGAGTCCCAGAACGGAAAAGTACTCAGACTGCAGGGAATGGGAATGCCTAAATACGGAAAAGCAAACTCATTCGGAGATCTCTATGCAAGGCTAATTATAGAGATTCCGACTAATCTGTCCGAAAAAGAAATGCAGTTGTTCAAAGAACTGTCTGAATTAAGAAAATAGATTCCGAATTCAACAATTGTTA
>CAZLOL010000193.1:3282-7147 GCA_964561045.1 uncultured Ignavibacteriaceae bacterium
ATGTCAAATGCCTGCTGCGTCCATGCAGTCTGCACACCGTTGTATGAATTAACTGTCTGCCATGCGGTTCCGTTATTGCTTGAGACTTCAACATTGCAGAAATCATATCCGGCTTCAGTATTGTAACGGTGCCAGAAGCTCAGATAGGTCACCGGAGAAGCGCTCACATTTAAAGGAAGATTTAATGTCATCGAGTTGTTAGCATTGTTCACATAATTACCTGAAGGACTGTCTGTAAATGAATTGCCTGGCGTATGAGACTGTGATGAAGTCACACCCCATCCGGCATTCGAAGTCCATTTAGAGAATCCGTTCTCTGCACTGTCAGCTAATGTTATGCTGCCGTTTCCGGTAAGAATGTATTTTGTTTCCTGATAAACAATACTTGTATCCTGTCTGAAAGTTATATTTACAGGTAAGGCAGAATTAACAGGAACTGCGGGTGACAATGTAAATCCAAATGTTGAACTGTCACTCTGAAATGAACTTAAACTCGCATAATTGTAAAATGAAATAGGAATGTTAAGATAATAACTTTGAGTCGAGCATTCTATTTTCACATTAGATGCTGATATAACACCTTTGTTTTTAAATTTGATTTTTAGTGTACCTGATTCACCTGCAGCATAAAGTGTTTTATTAAAATTTGAAGATACCGGATAAACATAAGCTCCTCCTATCATCGCCATATACTGATTTGTAAAAAGCATGCCTTCTGCAAGCGGGATTATTTCTGCCTGTGTCGGCCAGAAGCCTGTTGTACCGGTTTCCGGCGTCATTGCCATTATTCTGTGCGGACTGTGAGCGGAATCATTATAATACCAGTCATCAGAGCTCCCTCTTGTAGTGTATCCGACAGTTTGCGACGGAGTACCGGTTGTATAATGATTGTACTTAGACATGTCTGCCAGATATTCATTGAATTTATAGTCATCAGGCGTAGGAATCGGATCCTGCCACGCCCACGGTTTTATTATATAGTTTCCGTAAGTGTGAGCACCGAGTATTGCTGAAATATTTCTTGAATTAACAAAATTCATTGCAGCCTGAGTCTCCGGTTCGGAGAAAGGAGATGTACCTCTGTAAGTATCACTCGAAGGACTTATACTGGAACCTCCGTTGGATGAATTCCAGTATTGGTATGTTCCATAATTCCTGTTGAGATCGACTCCGAAGCTGCCTCCGTTATTCTTTCTGTTCTTTCTCCAGAAACCTCCGCCGGTCGGATTTGTTGTTTCGTTATAAACATACCCGTCAGGATTAAGCACGGGGGTAAAATATAACTCCCTGTTATTGAGTATGAATGTAGCTATAGGATCAATATTATAATTTTCAAAAAGCCAGTACATGAAATAGATCATGTGTTCCATGCTTTCCGGTTCTCTCGCGTGTATCATTGCATGATACCATACCTCAGGTCTCCCGGTCGGAGAATCAGGATTTTTTGTAACTCTGACAGTCCATATCTGCCTGCTCTCGACAGTTGCACCTATAGAAAACTTGACTGAAATAAGGTCGGGATACTGCAGTCTCATTGAATCAAGCTTGGCAGCAACCTCACTGTATTTCAGAAATCCGCCCATTGTTCCGTAAATGGAATGGCTTACATTATATAAAGATTGAGAATTGCTGATCGCATCTGACATCTCGGCAGCTGACATTTTCGGCAAACTTTCATAATATTCATTCCAGTCTCTGACAAGTATATTAAATGGAACGCCTGATCTTTTAAGCATCCCGATTTCATCCTTTGAGAGCCATGCGTCTGTATATCCAGGTTTTCTTACAGCATGATCGATGAGCAGCCCTGTTTCAGTAATTCTGTTAATTTCATTACCCGATGAAGTGAAGATCCTTACCTGAGAATATTCCTGAGATTTGCTTACGGCTATATTCTGTCCTGAGGAAATTACAGGTTGAATCAGACATAGCATTACTATAGTAAAAATTAACTTAGCATTCATAATAGTGGGATTAATTTGTATATAAATTAATCTATAATGAAAAAAATAGACATTCAAAAAATAATGAACAAAACGAATGAGATAAAACTATGGAATATTATCTGAGATAAGAAATTTGATTTGATGTTTTTTCATGACCGCTTTGAGCCGGACATCGCTTTGAAACAAAATCACAGGAATTATTCGATACTACCAGAATATCATTCAGATCTGTAATTCCGTCACGGTTAAGATCGGAAGCATTGTTCCCCTGATAAAATATTATTGAATTATTATAAACATTCAGTAGATCATTAGCATCTATTGTTCCGTCCTGGTTAATATCCCCGCTGAACATGCAATAAAAACCGTCCCTCAGCTTTAAGTTATTTCCAAAAGCCTGTGATATCGAAGTTGTAAAATCATAATAGTTTACTCCCCCGCGGAATACCGAATCACCTCCTTCCCTGCTGTAGGTTTCTATGCAATTAATATTTTTGTAAACTATATAATATTTTCCTGAAGGCGCATTATTAAAAATAAAAGTATTTGTAAAAGATGTATCTGAAGAAATTATGACTGAAGAATCCATTAATTCAAACGGGCTGCAAGCATTTCTGAGATAAGCTCTTATCTCAAAAGGTTCAAAATTATTCATACCCGAAATTGCTTCCGGAACTGCTTTGATCTTTAATGTAATCGCCGGTGAAGTTATTGTAAATTTCCATGGTTCATTAAATGCGCCTGCCGGAGGTATTCCTCCCTGCCTGACACGCCAGAAATAGCTTCCGGGAGATGTCAGATCATTTAATGTGTAACTTATGTTGTCAGTACCGTCAGGAGCGGTAACAGTATCTTCATGAACTAAAATACTGAAAGCTGAATCCACTGCTACCTGAACATAAGCAAAATATGAGACAGGAAATCCTCTTTGCCAGATCAAAGTTACAGGAGCTGCAACATTAATAGAATTGTTTTCCGGTAAGATCCTAACAGGAGGCGGAAGAGGCGCGCTCAGACAGCAAAGGGTTCCGACGCAAAGATCATAAGTACTGAAATAATTCTGATTATTATTCAACTGCTCTGTTTCTCCGCTTATACTTGCAAAGATTTTTGTGTAAGCTCCGGGAGATTGTGTTTTCCATACAAACTGTTCTTCAAGCAGACAAGAACCTGAATACAGATCCGGATTGAAAAATCTTATTCTTGCAACGATTGTGCCTGTTGTATGTGAGATAATGGGTTCTGATCCATGTAAAATTGACTGTCCTGAATCCAGTATTAGTAAATCATTTACTTTTGTAAGTGAACCTATATATTGCGGAGGAATTCTGTCAGTTCCGTAAGTTGCAGTATCTTTTGTATATATATAGTGTAAATGATCGGATAAAAAGAATGTATCCAGTGTAATATAATATAGACCTCCCGCATATCTGAAATCTGTCTGAGGATAATTTGTATGTTTTATTAAAATATCGAAATAACCTTCATTTGAAGAAATGTAAGTTCTGTTTGTGAGTGATAATTGAAATCCCGGTTCTGATGCATTAGCATCCGCAAGACTTATCTTAAACAATAATACAAACAATAAAACGATTGAATATTTTATGCAAAATACCCTTTTCAAATTCATAATTTGGGGTTATGGATTCTCAGAAATATAATTAATAAGCTGTCATTTTATAAACAACTTATTAAAATGAAATAATTTATAAACAGAAATATTACTGTATTAAAAATTTTACTCTCCGCTGTCTGATTCAAGCTGAATATAGATATAAAAGAGTAAAGATGAATTTAGAGATCAATCTTTGGGGTTGATTTCTGCCTTGGTGCAAATTAAGCATTATTATTAATAAATAATACCTAAACTGGCATAGCCAGAACCAAAAAAGTTTTAAATGCTCGTTTTTTTTAACCGC
>CAZLOL010000194.1:0-7097 GCA_964561045.1 uncultured Ignavibacteriaceae bacterium
TATTTTTATTTATAATTTTTTGCAGTTCAGTTTAGTCTCAAACAACTTGGTTCACATTGTCATCAGGAACAAATGCATCTTTTAATTCCGTTTATTTTGTAAATAATTTGACTGGTTACACTGTAGGAGCAGCTGGAACTATTCTTAAAACAACCAACGGTGGAACAAATTGGGTATTTCTTAATACTGGATATACTAATAGACTAAAATCTGTTTATTTTCTAAACGTTGATACAGGATATGTTGTAGTTAATAATACGGAAGTATATAGTATTAATGCTATATTAAAAACTACAAATGGTGGAATTAATTGGAGTATTTATTCAAATTTTGAATCAGTATTGAATGATATATTCTTTACAAATAATAACTCCGGATATGCTGTAGGATATAATGGATCATCACGAGGTGTGATTTTCAATACAACAAATGCAGGAGCAAATTGGAATACTCAGTTTCTTTCAACCACAGCACAATTTACATCAGTTTATTTTGTAAATGAATATACAGGTTTCGCAGGTGGTAGGTCGAATGGTAGTTTATATAAAACATATAATGCAGGTTTAAATTGGATTGCAATATCTACAGTCGGAGCATTTAATTATTTTTCAATTAAACTTGTGAATGATAGTATTGGATATGTTTCTTGTAATGATGGGAAAATACAAAAAACTACTAATTATGGATTAAACTGGTCTACAATTTCTGTTCTTGGTTTACCACATCCATTGTTTTCAACATATTTTATTTCTTCGGATATAGGTTATGTAGCAGGTGGAAGTGGAACTTTAGTAAAAACTACAAATGGTGGACTGAACTGGGAAATGCAATTATCTAATACCGCTCAAACACTTAATTCAGTATTCTTTCCGGATAAAAATACTGGATATGCTGTAGGTAATGAAGGAGTTATAATTAAAACCATTAATGGAAATGTTTATACAAAAGTAAGTTTAAAAATATTAATGGAAGGATTGTATAACTCTAATTTTAATCAACTATTGAGAAAAGACAGTATTCAATTATATCTAAGAAAAAATATTCCTCCGTTTGAATTACAAGATAGTATAAGTAATACAATAGATACTCTTACACATTCAAATACTTTTATTTTTTCAAATTCCCCTACTGGATCATACTACATAGTTGCAAAACATATTAACTGCATTGAAACCTGGAGTAAATCCGGAGGTGAATATCTTTTAAATAATAATTCTATTTATAATTATGATTTTACAACATCATATTCGCAAGCATACGGAAATAATTTAAAACTTAAAGGAAGTAAATATTGTATTTACAGCGGAGATGTGAATCAAGATGGTTTTATTAATTTAACAGATATAGTTGAGATTTATAATAATTCTACCATATTTACTACTGGAAATTATCTACCTACTGATTTAAACGGTGATAGTATTGTGGATTTAAATGATGTAGCATTAAGCTACAATAATTCTGTTGGTTTTGTAAATGTAATAAAACCTTAAAAGTAAATTTTATAATAAGTTTAGCATTTAAGTTGTTAGTGATTCCGGTTATATTTGTAGCAGAAACTAAATCTTAAAATGCGAATCAAAGAGTTTAGAATTAACAAAGACCGTTAAGGCTTTTTAGGTAGTCGCATACCTTAGATTTTCCTTAACGGTTTTTTGTTTTTAATATCAAAGAGATCATTAAAAAAGTAGTGACTTTATTAGGGACTAAACTTGGGACTATTAAAGTGATTAATTTAAGGTTTTCGGAATTAAGGGCATACATCACTTTAGAGCGGTTATAATTCTTAAAGTGAATATACTTAACCCCACTTCGCCTCTGTGGTGTAACGGATAGCACAATGGTCTTCGGAACCATTAGTCAGGGTTCGAGTCCTTGCAGGGGTACAATTCAATTATAAATTAGAAATTTTAAATTACAGTAGGTTTACAGCATCTACGTCAATAATTACATTCACTTTCTTCGGAATGTTCTTGCTCGAATAACTTTTAATTTGCTTTAAATTTTCATTCAGGTATTTCCCCGAAATGTCTTTCACCTTGTTTGATTTTATAAGTAAATGATAGCGGTACTTGTCTTTCAGCTTTGAAAACAATGGAGGATTAGGAGGTAGTATATCGAGTTTATTTGATTTGTCAAGCTGTTTTGCAAGATTATAGATCTCCTTTATTTTGGATTCGGCTAAAAGCTTGTCTTCTGATTTTGTTTCTATGATCGCTAATCTGCTGAAAGGCGGATAATTTAACTGCTCTCTTATCTTTATTTCATTCTGATAGAAATTTTTATAATCATGATTCTTTACATCATTGAAAACATAGAACTCAGAATGATTTGTCTGTATCAGCACTTCACCCTTATTCTCACTTCTGCCGCTCCTGCCTGCAATCTGTGTAAGTATCTGAAACGTTTTTTCAGTTGCCCGGAAATCCGGATTGAGCAAACCTATATCGGCATTCACAACTGCGGCTAATGTTACATTCGGAAAATCGAGACCTTTGGAAATTATCTGCGTCCCGGTGAGTATGTCTATTTTTCTGTCATAGAAATCCTTCAGTATCTGCTGATAAACTTTCTTAGAAGTCAATGTATCTGAATCAAGTCTCTTTATTACAGCTGTCGGAAATATCTTCTGGAGCTCTTCTTCTACCCTCTCCGTGCCTGCGCCTTTGGGTATTACCATGGAAGATTTACATTCAGTGCAAATCTTATTGAACTTGCGCGAGTATCCGCAGTAATGACATTTTAAAAGGTCAAATGCTTTATGATATGTAAGAGCAATGTTGCATCGGACACACATCTCTACATTCCCGCAGTTAAGACATTCAAGATATGAATGATATCCCCTTCTGTTCTGAAGTATCATTACACTTTCCTTTTTAGAAAGTCTCTCCCCTGTTTCAAATATCAGTTCCTTTGACAAAAACCTGATCCTTACCTTATCAATGCTGTCAAAGAAATCCCTTTTGTCTTCTTCGTTTTCCAGCTTCTCTCTTTTCAACAGATCTATGATCTTTATGTCGGGAAGGTTTATATTTAATACACGGGAAGGTAAAGACAGTAATTCGTATTTTCCTGATACTGCATTATAATAGGACTCAACAGATGGTGTTGCCGATCCGAGTATAACTATTGCATTATTCAGCTTCGCTCTGTAAATAGCGGCATCCCTTCCGTTATACTTCGGTGAATTTTCCTGTTTGTATGATGAATCGTGTTCCTCATCCACAATTATCATCCCTAAATCCTTTAACGGCGCAAAGAGAGCAGATCTTGCCCCAATGATTATCCTGAATTTCCCGTTGAGAATCCTGTGATGTGTATCGAGCTTTTCACCGTCGGATAGTCTGCTGTGGATCACTCCGACCTTATCTCCGAAAATAAGTTTAAATCTGTGTATCAGCTGAGGTGTAAGTGAAATTTCCGGTACTAATACAATTGCTGTTTTACCCGCTTTTAATATTGTATTTATTGCGTTTATGTAAACTTCAGTTTTACCGCTTCCTGTAATGCCATAAAGCAGGAAAGCTTTAAAAATATTTTCTTCTGCACAAATATTAATTTTCCCCAGCACAGCCAGCTGATCTTCATTTAAACTGATATTTTTAATATCCTCGGAAAATATCTCTTCGGAATCCCTGTTTTGTCTGATTTCTTTTATATCTATAAATTCTTTTTTAAACAAACTATTTATGGACGATAAACTGATTCCGGTTTCTTTGCATAGTGTATTCAGCTCGATTTCAGGTGTGTTCACTAAAAACTCTAATGCTTTAATCTGATTAACAGACCGCAGCTTATGTCTTTTAATTAAAGCAGTTAGGTCATCAGAATTAAAATTAATACTAATAATTTTAATTATTTTTTCTTTAGTGGATTTTGAGTAGGAGTTGTCTGTAAATATAATTCCTGTATCCGACAAAATATTTAGCTGTCTGCTGAGATCATTGAATTTTAACTTCTTCTCAATCTGCTTCTTTGTAAGACCTGAAGATTTACTCTTTTCAAGTGCTTTGATAATTTCAATTAATATTTCTTCATCAAGGTCGCTTTTATCTAATTTTTCTAAATGATCAGCAGCTAGGAAATAATATACCTCCGACTTTATGTTGATAATTCTTGGAACGGCTGAAAAGAGAACTTCCCCTTCCGGAGCGAGATAGTATTCCGAGATCCATTTGCAGAATCTGAGCAGTTCGTCTGAAAGGATCCTTTCTTCATCAAGTATGGCTTTTATTTCCCGTATGTTTTTTAATGACGATTCAGTATTGACCTCTGTAATGATACCTGTCATTGTCTTTTTCCCGAAATTCACTAATACCCTTTTACCTGCTTCAGCTGAATCTGAAAGATATTCAGGAACTTTGTATGTAAATAATGAATCTATAGGCAGGTTCAGCGCAACGTTTACAAAAATATTATTCATATAGCAATTTACAGAATATTAAGCTGATTTTATATTGAACAATTATAGAGTTGTACCATTAATAAAAAATCCGTTTGAACATATCAAACGGATCTAACAAAACAGAAATAAATCTGTTTCAGATATGAATAGATATAAATTGCGGTTAAAAGTTAAAATCTTCAGGTTCACCGTTAAGTCTTCTTCCGTTAAAGATCTGAGTCCTTATCATTTCAGAAAGTGATTCATTATGCTGTTCCTTGGGTTTTTCATATGAAATTCCCATAGCTCTTCTTTGAAGATACTCGTTGTAAACAATATCCATGTATTTATGTATCTGTCTGCGTTCATACTTTCGGGCTGTTTTTATGACTGCTTCTCTCCAGTCATACCAGCCTTCGATTTCTATTCTTTCATTTGCTTCAAGAAGTGTGGTGATTGCTTCCTGCAAATCTTCATCTTCATCCAGTTCATCTGACATAGATTCATAAGCTCTGTAATAGCGCTTGATCTTTTCATCTTCAAATAAATTCACAAACTCCTCAATATATTCCCCGTAAGCACCCATGTAAGGTCTTTTATCATGAGTTTGTTCTTTGTATGTCCCTTCACGTTTTTGTCTTTCGACTTCATCCTTCTGTTTCTTTCTTTCATGTTTAAAATGAATATCACGATAGTATTCCTCTTTTTCACCTCTGATATCCGGTAGAGAAATAAGATCTCCTGTTCCGCGTCTGCTGTCATAAAACTGATACCATTCGGGGATAGTATTTTCCTCATCGTCTTCATTCTCAAGATTTTCCTTGTATTCTTCATAGTCCTGCCAGTCCCGCAGAATGTCAAGAAGCTCTTTCTCAAAATCATCACACAATATGTATTCCTTATAAAGTTCGACTTCATCTGCAGATATAGGTTCAACGAAATCACAGTTCATGATGTTGCTTTCCCAGATCTTAAAATCCCATGTTATCTCAATACCCGGAATCTTTATCTTTTCCGCTCTCCATTCACATTGAAGATTGAACAGTTTCTTCTGCTGTATCTGCCAGAGACACTGTTCGGCAATATTCTGATATTTGAAAATTTTTTCCTGCTCATGATCCAAATACATTTGACCGTATTCTATCCAGTTTGCTTTTTTCCATTTATACGTTTCACTGAAAGATATTTTTGAATTACTGTTATATTTCTCGAAGAACGAATCATACTTCGGATTATTCATAAGGTCCTCCTTGATCTTTTCATGCAGAAATGCTTTATCAATCTGACTGTTGATATTCTCCCTGACATTCTTTGGCAGGTTCTCAAGATCATTTTTTTTCTCATCCGGCATAGCTTTCTCCTTTTTAAGAATTACTTTTTTTAATAAGCTGCATAAAACATAATCTACATATTATTGAAAATCAACATTTAATTTATTGTTTATTATTTTTCTGCTATAATTTAATTCACACTAAAAATTTTAAATTATTAATTCATATAAACTGATATCCGATTTAATTACTTTTATTCCAAATTCAAAATAATATGTGGATATTCTACGCAATACTTTCGGCTTTCTTTGCTTCCCTTACAGCCATATTTGCCAAAATAGGTGTAAAGGATGTTAACTCCAATCTGGCTACAGCAATACGAACCATAGTTGTTTTGATTCTCATCTGGGGAATTGTATTTTTCAGAGGAGAGCAGGAAGGACTTGCTTTCATTTCAAAAAAAAATATATTGTTTCTTGTAATATCAGGAGTTATGACAGGACTTTCCTGGATATTCTATTTTAAAGCTATCTCCGAAGGTCCCCTTTCTGTTATTGCGCCTATTGATAAATTAAGTGTTGCCCTTACTGTTATTCTTGCATTCATTTTTCTGAATGAACCTGTAACACTAAAAGCTGTCATAGGTTCACTGATGATAATCGGCGGAATTGCAGTCTTTATGTTATAAATAAAAAAGATCTGTTTGCCATTATCTGCAGACAGATCTCCAAAAAGAAATACTTATTTAAATTTTATTTTTTATTAAAAGATATTGTCATAGTTTGTTCAGGAATTTCTTTACCGGAATCATCTTTCATTTTTAAAATTAAATTGCTTGTTAATACGTTACCGCTGACATTTACAACTCTTGATTCAGTTCCCCAGGAAGAAGTTCCGTACATATACATCATATTATCTTTCCATGTTCCTGTGTAAGATGTTATTCCTTCCTTGCCGAATATGTCATAACACCATCCTGTAAGAGTACCGTCTTTGGAAGGCGCAATGAATGTAACACCTTCATATACAAATCCGCTGGTACCGACGCTTCTGATATCAACCTGCATGAACTGACTGTTATATACCATCTTAACATTTATTTCATCAGTCATTGTCATGCCCATGAACTGATATGGCTCAGAAACCCAATTTCCTGTCATTGAAGTCAATATAGGTAAATCAATTGGCTGCGGGGGCGTCATTTCCTGTGCAAATATTTTAATTGAAACAAACAGCAGAATGAAAATTGCGGATAATAAGATCTTTTTCATTTTTTATTCTCCTTAATATAAATTTAAAATGAATTTATTTTAATTTATAAAAAGTATTCTTTAAAAAAAACAACTATTCATTATGAGTACACTTATTTTCTCAGTACTGTCCAAATCGTTTACAATTTTTAGAATATTATTTAATTCTATTGAAAAAATTAAATTAAGTGTATG
>CAZLOL010000195.1:0-7089 GCA_964561045.1 uncultured Ignavibacteriaceae bacterium
TGAACTTAATGAACTTAATGAACTTAATGAACTTAATGAACTTAACAAACTTGACAAACTTGACAAACTTGATGAACTTGATGAACTTAATAAACTTGACAAACTTTATAAACTGAGATTTATCCCATTGATCCTGATCAGATCCTTCACTTTATCAATTATTTTTTCTTTTGATAATTCCGTCATGCAGATATTGCCTATTGGACATTCAAGTAAATTGCAGTACAGGCAGTCGAGTTTATCATTTCCTACTGAAAGATTTTTATCTCCGTACGGACCCTGCAGGTTCGGATTGGTCGGACCGTAAATGCCGAGAGTGGGAACACCGACTGCAACGGCAATATGGAGAGGACCGGAGTCATTTCCAATGATCATATCACATTTGCTGATAATTGCTCCCAGGTATCTAACGGGACTGTCAGGTATCAGATAAGCGTTTCCTTTAGTGATTTTACTTTTAATGTATTCGCAGTTTTCTTTTTCCTTCTGATTTCCCCAAATGAGAATGAAATTCACATCATAAATTTCATTTAGCCGGTTTATAAGTTCGATGTAATCATCAGGCTTGTATCTCTTTGATTCCCAGCCGCCGGTTTTGGAAATACCTATTATCTTTTTTGAATCAAGATTATTGGACTTAATAAACTCTTCAGCAAATTCTCTGTGAACTATATTAACCGGTAAAAATAATTTTTTCGAAACAATGGGAATATCCAGCGCACGCAGGGCATCGAGATTAAATTCCACATTATGAACTTCCCCGCCTCTTCCTTTGACTTTAATGTTATAGGCATAATCCCTTAAACGGAATTTGAATCCGAATCTGTAACTTGCTCCGCTCATGAATGTAATAAATGCAGTTCTCGGATTTCCGAACAGGTCTATAACGAGATCATATTTCTGCATGCGTATATTCTTGATAAGACACCATGACTTATCTTCAGAAGGATCGTATGTGAATGCCCGGGAAAGATAGGGATTGTCGATCAGTATATCGCGTGAATGCCTTAAAGTCAGAAAGTTAATTTCGGCATCGGGGAAAGCTGCTTTCAGATTGGGAAGAACGGGTGTAGTAAGGAGAATGTCTCCTATACCGCCGAATTTGATTACCAGTATTTTCCTGATTTTGTTTTTATCTAATTTCAAGTTACGGTATTATATGTTCTCTAATATTATAAAATTATTCTCAGCCGTTTTTAGCGGAGCGGGTTTCCTTCTGTATAACTTTTTCTCTTTGAACCTGCATATATCATATAAAAAGCAGATGCTGCATAATGGATTTTTTGATTTGCAGATATTTCTGCCGAATTTTATAAGGTTGCTGTGAAGCCCGTATTTCTTTCCTGCAGGAATCTTATCTTTCATTATTTCAAAAGTCTTTACAGGCGTCATTGTTCTGACAATTCCGAGACGGTTCAGGACTCTGTGAACATGCGTATCAACGGGAAATGCATCTCTTCCCATTGCAAATATCAGTACACAGGAAATTGTCTTTACTCCGATACCTTCATACTGCAGAAACTCCTGATATATCTTTTCATCTTCATGTTTTTTCATAAAGGAAAGATCAAGCGTTCCGTAATTCTTCTTCATCTGCTGAAGCATCTGCTTGATATTACGCGCCTTTGTATTTGCCAGACCGCAGACTTTTATGCAGTCTTTTATAATGTCAATGTCCGCTGCAGCTGCCTTATCCCAGTGTTTAAATTTCTTCTTTAAATTTGTAAATGCTTTAAAAGAACTCTTGTCGGTTGTATTCTGTGAAAGTTTTGTTGCGATTAAGACATCAAGCACCGAAGGCAGTTCAGAGTCGCTATAATAAAGTTTCCCAAAATAATCATTAAGTTTTTTAATTACATTTATTAGTTTGGAATTCTTCAACCTTGTCGCAAATTTAATGCCGGATTTGTCTTCAGAAATTTTAAAGGAGAAAAAATAAGGAAAATTTTATTGATAAGAATTTTCTTATTGTTCTTGTTACCTGCTCCAATATTCATTATCATGAAAGCGTTTAAAATTTTTTTATTACTTACTTTCGGAATTCATACTAACTCCAAATATTTTTGCAATCAATCGTATTCAAAGTTTTTATTAAAATTACAAAATTAGCATTAGAAAAATAATTCAAACATCAAAAATAAAAATAACTGACTGCAGCCCGGGATTATTTACTTTCAAATAAAAGTGAATTTACATTCCGGTTAATGAGTAGTTTTAGAAACATTTAAATATTATTTTAAATAAATTTTAAATCCAAAATTATAAATGCTTAATTCCATTATTTCTTTTCTTACGATAGCCTCGTTATTGTTGATATTTAATTCAAATGTTTATTCCCAGGGATGCAGCGATGCCGGGTTCTGCACAGTACATGGTTTAATGCCTGATGAAGCCGATACCATAAAATATCTTTCCAATCAGATAAGCCTCGGTACATCTTTCGGACTGGGTGACTATGATATTTCAGTTACAACATTCTATTTATCTTATTACAGACAATTTTCAAAGAACTTCGGCCTGGATATAAAGTCAACTGCTTCTATACAAAATGGAAACGGAATAAACTCATCCGGGTTTTCTGATATATTTGTAACTGCTGACTATAGCCTTAATGAAAAAACAAATTTTATATTAGGAACAAAAATTCCTTTAAGCAATGCTGACGAATCGAAAGACTCTCTTCCACTTCCAATGAATTATCAGAGCAGCCTCGGTACATTGGATATAATTGCAGGTGTAAGCACAATTATTGAAAACGTGGAAATATCACTGGCACTTCAGCAACCTTTAACTCAAAACGAAAATCAGTTTTTTTCTTACGAATATCCGTCATCATCGGTAATCAGCACTTTCCAGTCAACAAATAAGTTTGTAAGGAAAGGTGATATCCTGATGCGCGCTTCTTATCCTTTTGCGTTTGGTAAAAAAATCAGTGCAACAGCAGGCATACTGCCGATATTTCATCTGGGTAATGACGAATATACGGATTCAACAGGATCGGAAACTGAAATTGAAGGATCATCAGGACTGACATTTAATGTTACACTTTACGTAGATTTCATGATTAATAAAAACAATATTCTTCAGATTAATGCAGGAGCACCGCTTATTACAAGGGATGCAAAACCTGAAGGTCTGGGAAGAAGTTTTGTCGGATCACTGAATTATACTTTCCTGTTTTGAAAAGAACAGATTACACGAGCTTAAGAATTTAGTTAAATTTAAGTAAGGACATACAATTAAAATTAATACTGTTTTCTTAATTATACTTGTCAAATCGTTTTCAATAAAATTTTCACAACCCTTTCAGCCGCATTCCCGTCCCAGAGTTTTGGTATCTTTCCTTTTTTGAATTTTCCTGATTCGATCTCTTTAATTTTTTTAATGATAAACTTCTCATCAAGTCCGCAGATAACATTCGTGCCGATCTCGGCAGTGACAGGTCTTTCAGTATTCTCTCTCAAAGTCAGGCAGGGTATCTGAAGGTAAGTCGTCTCCTCCTGAATTCCGCCTGAATCGGTCAGAATAAATTTTGCATCTCCGGTAAGTTTCAGGAAATCAAAATATCCAAACGGTTCGGTGATGATCAGGTTTTTAATTTCTTCAAAGGAATTTTTAAGATTGAATCTTTCAGTCATTTTCAAAGTACGGGGATGAACGGGAAAAACAATGTCCAGTTCGGGATTGATCTTGTTAATGCTTCTGAAAATATTCAGTATCTTCCTAAGGTTTTCTCCGCTGTCAACATTTGACGGTCTGTGAAGAGTAACGAGTGCATAATTCTTTTTTGAAATACAGAGCTCTTTCAATATACCTGACTTCTCCGCTTTCTTTAAATAAAATTTCAGCGAATCTATCATTGTATTTCCGGTAAAAAATATTCTGCTGTCTTTAATGCCTTCGCTTTTTAGATTTCTGATGCCTGCCGGTTCCGTAACGAATAGAAAATCCGCAAGCACATCCGTTACCATTCTGTTTACCTCTTCAGGCATTGATCTGTCAAAGCTTCTCAAACCTGATTCGATATGGGCGACCTTAACCGGAACACCTTTTTCATTAAGGATCTTTGAGCTGACAAGAGCTGCAGCAGTAGTGGAATTCACATCACCATACACAAGCACAAGATCAGGTTTTTCTTTATGCATTACTTTTTCGAATTCAGTCATTATATGCGCAATCTGTTCTGCGTGAGATTTCGAACCCGCATCGAAATAAATATCCGGTTTAGGAAGTTCCAGTTCTTTGATAAATACGTCAGACATCTTTTTATCATAATGCTGACCTGTATGAACTATCTTGTGTATAACTTTTGATCTGTGTTTGAGGAGTTGCTTGTGAATGGGAGCCATCTTCATAAAGTTAGGTCTGGCACCAACGACGGATATGATCTTTTTCAATATATGGACTTCGGTTATTTTTTTGATGAATTTAATTAAAATATAGATTAGTTAATATGATGATATGAGATTATATGTTTTAAAAATATATTTGATCTATATAAAATACAGTTCATCTGATCCATCATTATAAATTTTTTTTTCACTAATTAATCCAGAACAATTGAAATTCCCGTATGCTGAGTCTGTCTCAAATATTGTTTGTTTTTCAACGCGGAGTATATTGATACGTCAAGATTATGATTTGAAAATAATAGTTCTTAACACAACGGAAGAAGCTACCGAGGTATTTTTTGAAGTTTGAAGCTGCTTTAAAGTTTGATAAAAGACTTTGGAAGTTTAAGATTATACCCACGAGTTAAATAGGAAGCACCGAGGCCACAGAGTTTAACAGAGAAAATATTTTGTTAAAAAATTATTGTTTGATTTAATATACAGATAATGGAAATTTAAAACTTTATTGTTACTTATTTTTCATAATAAAATAATCCATGTGTATCTATGTGTATCTCTTAGTTCTATGCTGTGAAGGGTTATTAGACAGACGAGGATTCAGTCAGTATATTTTGATTAAAAATGAATGTTCAGGACAATTTATGGATCAGGCAAACAGTTTTAAATAGGATATTAGTGTTAATATAAGATTTTGCAGCGTACAGCATTGGGAATAAACACAAAGGATTTTTTTTTATGGGATTTTATTTTTATAAGCGAGTAAGTAAATTCACAAATAAAAGATAATTAATATAAAATTCACACGGATGACCAAGACAAAAATAAAATGTCCTAACTGCGGTGCCGATATAGATGTAGATGAGGTATTTAAACATCAGGCGGAAGAAGGATTAAAGAAAGAATATACTGAGAAACTTTCGAAAGAGCTCGCTTCGATAAACTTGAAGAAAGAAGCCGTTGAAAGTGAACTGATGAAAGTAAAGCGGCTTAAGGAGGATCAGGATGACATAATCCGCGGAAAGCTAATAGAAGAAAGAAAGAAGATCAAAGAGGAAGCTGAGTTTAAGGCAAAGAAGGAACTTGAATTTGAGATACTTAAGATCAAACAGGACAGTGAAATTAAAACTAAAGAGAATCTTCAGCTGAAGAAAAAGGAAGTAGAGATACTAAACAAAGAACGTGAACTCAGGGACAAAGCAGATCAGCTTAATATTGATGTTGAAAAGAAGATGATAGAAAAGACCAGAGAAATAGAAACAAGGGCTGTAAAAAGAGAGCAGGAAAAGAATGAACTGAAACAGAAAGAGTATGAGAAACAGCTGGAGAGTCTGACCAAACTCGTAACGGAATTTGACAAAAAAGAATTTGATATGCTTCGTAAGGAGCGCGAGATGAAACAGCAGGCGGAATTATTAAAAGAAGAGATGATGAAGCAGATGCAGGAAAAGACAAGAGAAGTGGAAGAGAAAACTAAAAAAAGTGAACAGGAAAAAAGCGAGCATCTGGCAAGAGAGTATGAAAAAAAGCTTGAAGAGCAGAGAAAACTCATAGAAGAGAAGAATATAAAGGAAGAAGAATTATTAAGGAAAGAGAATGAATTAAAGGAACAGGCGGGGAAGCTAAGACTGGATATGGAAAAACAAATGAAAGAGAGGGAAAAAGAACTGGAAAGTACGGCACTAAAGCAACTGCAGTCTAAAGAATCTGAATATGAGAAATCGCTTGAAGAGCAGAAGAAAGCAATAGATGAGTTGAAAAGGAAAGAGATCGAGATGCTGAATCATCAGCGTGAGCTCCAGCACAGAGAGGAGCAGCTTAAACTTGACCTCGAAAGACAGATGCTTGACCGTGAAAAGGAAATAAGAGATAAAGCAGTAAAGTTTGAACAGGAGAAAAACGAACTGAAGAACCGCGAGTATGAGAAACAGCTTGAAGATCAGAAAAAACTTATTGACGAACTAAAGAAAAAAGCTGAGCAAGGATCTCAGCAGCTTCAGGGTGAAGTACAGGAGCTTGCACTGGAAGATTTTCTGATGAGTAGTTATCCGTTCGATAAAATAATTGAGGTTAAGAAAGGACAGAGGGGGGCTGATGCTGTTCAGGTAGTAAGAAATAATCTTCAGCAGGAATGCGGTAAAATTATTTATGAAAGCAAAAGAACGCAGGCATTCAGCGATAAATGGATAGAGAAATTAAAAGATGATCAGAAGAATCAGCAGGCAGAATTAGCTGTAATAGTAACGGAAACGATGCCCAATGACATGGAAAGATACGGGCTGAAGCAGGGAGTCTGGATCTGTAATTTTCAGGAAATAAAAGGTCTTTCATTTGTTCTGAGGGAAATGCTGATCATGAGACATTCCGTAAAATCCGTACAGGAGAACAAGGAAGATAAGATGGAGATGCTTTACAGTTATGTGACAAGCAATGAGTTTGCACAACAGGTTGAAACTATTGTGGAAGCATTTCACGGAATGCTGAATGATCTTAACAAAGAGAAGATTGCGATGGAAAAGATCTGGAGTTCAAGAGAAAAACAGATAAGGAAAGTTTTAATAAGTACAGGTGCTATGCACGGATCCATAAAGGGAATTGCAGGAAACGCGATAGGAAATATCAAGATACTTGAGCTGCCGGAACCTGAGGATAATTAAAAATAAGTTATGAGTTACGAGTTACGAGTTACTCACTTACAAGTTAAATTCTACTCAAAATGGTAAGAAAATTTTTTAACAAC
>CAZLOL010000196.1:0-7076 GCA_964561045.1 uncultured Ignavibacteriaceae bacterium
ATCCGCACCATCGTGCGCACCTTCCGCGACAAGCTGTTCACCGAGATCTTCCCGGGGCGCGAGTGGGTACCGAAGACGCTGATCTTCGCAAAGGACGACGCGCACGCCGAGAACATCGTCGAGATCGTGCGCGAGGAGTTCGGCAAGGGCAACGACTTCGCCCAGAAGATCACCTACCGCACCACCGGCGCGAAGCCAAAGGACCTCATCAACGAATTCCGTACCAGCCCGATGCCGCGCGTTGCCGTAACGGTGGACATGATCGCCACTGGCACCGACATCAAGGCGGTGGAAGTGGTCGTGTTCATGCGCGCAGTAAAGTCGCGGGCCTTCTTCGAGCAGATGAAAGGCCGCGGCGTGCGCGTCATCAAGCCCGACGACCTGCAGAGCGTCACGCCCGACGCCAAGGCCAAGGATCACTTCGTCATCGTCGATGCCGTGGGCGTGTGCGAGCAGGACAAGACCGACTCGCGCCCCATGGAGCAGAAGCCCACCGTCAGCTTCGAGAAGCTGATGCAGGCCGTGGCCTTCGGCAATACCGAGGACGAGGTGCTCACCTCGCTCGCCGGCCGCCTCGCACGCATGGAACACCGCCTGAGCGCCGAGGACGACAAGCGCATCCGCGCGCTGTCCGGCGGCCTGGGCGTGAAGGAGCTCAGCCACCGCATCGTGGCCGCGCTGAGCCCGGACCGCCACCTCGAGCAGGCCAAGGCCGATCTCGGCATCGCGCCCGACGACGACCAGCCGGTGAGCGAACAGGCGCTGAACGCCGCGCGCCAGAAGATCATCCTCGATGCCATCAAGCCGCTGCACGATCCCGCGCTGCGCGAGACCATCGACGAGGTCAAGAAGAAGAACGAAGTCGTCATCGACATCATCAGCGCCGACGAAGTGCTCGACGCCGGCTTCTCGCCCGAGGCCCTCGACCGCGCCAGGGGCATGGTCCAGTCCTTCGAGCAGTTCATCACGGAACACAAGGACGAGATCACCGCGCTGCAGGTGCTTTACAGCAGGCCCTACAAGCACCGCCTCACCTTCGAGGCGGTGAAGGAGCTCGCCACCGCCATCGAAAAGCCGCCGTACCTGTGGAACGAATCCCAGCTCTGGAACGCCTACGCCGCGCTCGAGAAATCAAAGGTCAAGGGCGCCAGCGGTAAACGCATCCTCACCGACCTGGTCTCGCTGGTGCGCTACGCCATCCACCAGGACAACGAGCTCATTCCGTTCCCCGAGCGCGTCAACGCCAACTTCAACGCCTGGCTCGCTACCCACGTAGGCGCGGCTTCAGCCGGACAAAAACCATTCACCCCCGAACAAGTGAAGTGGCTCGAAATGATCCGCGACCACATCGCCGCCAACCTCGGCATCGAGCGCGACGACTTCGAGTACGCGCCGTTCTCGCAACACGGCGGCCTCGGCAAGGTGCATCAGCTCTTCGGCGATCGGCTGGAGTCCATCATCGAGGAACTGAACGAAACGCTGGCGGCGTGAGGCGCGGAATACGCAGGGCGATACAGGAAATGCGCGGCGAGGCTTCCATCCCCAGCCCCTGATACCGTGATTGCCGGCTTGTCGCATACCGCTAATAGTGCTTAAATCAGTACCGAAACCGGTACAGGATCCGAACATGAACATCGTCCCCGCCCAGGAAATCAAGCGCCGCGGCATCGCTGCCGTGGACGAAGCGCTGGCCCTCGGCCCCGTGCACATCGTCAAGAACAACCGTCCGCAGTACGTGGTGCTCACGGAAGAAAGCTACCGCGAACTGCTCGAGGCCCAGGAAGAAGCCGCGCTCGCGCGAATCAAGGCTTCGCTGGAAGACGCCAGGGCCGGCCGCGTGGCGCGCCACGCCAGCGTCGACGCGCTGTTGCAGCACCTGGACAGCGAACCGGCCGCATGAACTGGACCCTGTCCACCACGGCGTTCTTCGACCGCCGTGCCCGCAAGTTCCTGGCCAGACACCCCGACCTGCGGCCGCGCTTTGCCGAAACGCTTGCGCAGCTCACGGCAGACCCGTTCCAGCCCGGGCTGCGTTTGCACCCTCTGAGCGGCAAGCTCCAGGGGCTGCAGGCGGTCAGCCTCACCTACAGCTATCGCATCACGCTGACGCTGCAGATCAGCGAGCACGAGATCCTGCTGATCGATATCGGGAGCCATGATGAGGTGTACGGGTGAAGAAGCCTATCCAAAGCGCCGAAGCAGCAATGCACGCCGCTGCATGGTCTCGAATCCGACTTGGCGATATCTGTGACGTGGTGCGTGGGGTCACGTATAGAAAGCATCAGGCGAGCGAAGAGCCGGGAGTCGGAAGAGTTCCGATACTGCGGGCCACAAACATTCAAGACGGCAAGGTGGTGTTGAATCGCGATCTTGTCTACGTGCCCGCAGACGTTGTGTCTGACGAGCAGATGCTCCGAAACGGCGACATAGTTGTCGCCACATCGAGCGGCAGCAAACATCTTGTCGGTAAGACCGCGCAAGTTAGAGAGTCTTGGATTGGCTCGTTTGGTGCGTTCTGTGCTGCGTTGCGTCCGAAGGTCGCAATTGACAGCCGCTACCTTGGCCATTACTTCGCCTCTAAAGAGTACAAAGACTACATCGCAAAGAAGGCGCTGGGCGTAAACATTAACAATTTGCGCCGTGGGGATCTTGAAGAGATTTTGGTGCCGATAGTACCCATTGAAAGACAGAAGCGCATCGTCGCTGAAATCGAAAAGCAATTCTCCCGCCTCGACGAAGCCGTCGCCAACCTCAAGCGTGTCAAGGCCAACCTCAAGCGCTACAAGGCCGCCGTCCTCAAGGCCGCCGTTGAAGGCCGCCTCGTTGAAACCGAAGCTGAGCTCGCCCGCCGCGAAGGCCGCAGCTACGAAACCGGAGAACAATTTCTGCACCGCATCCTCGAATCCCGCAGCAGCCAGTGGCAAGGCAAGGGCAAATACAAAGAAGCCGCCGCGCCTGACACCACCGACCTGTCCCAATTGCCGGAGGGGTGGGTGTGGGCAAGCTTTGAGCGTGCCGCCGAGCGGGTGACGGTAGGGCACGTCGGCTCGATGAAAGATGAGTACGTAGAAGAAGGCATTCCCTTCTTACGGTCTCAAAACGTTCGGGAAAATCGCTACGACCCTGAAGGTCTCAAGTTTATCTCGGCGGAATTTCACCGGCAGTTGGCAAAATCGACACTACGGTCCGGCGACATTGTCGTGGTCCGCTCAGGGAGCGTGGGTGTGTCCTGTGTAATTCCTGAGCATCTGAAAAAGGCAAATTGCTCAGACCTGGTAATCATCAAGAACCCGCAGGCTGTAATGCCTAGCTTTGGCGCTTACTATATGAACTCGGTGGTTGAAACGCGCGTTGCCGCCGGGAAAGTCGGGGTAGCACTGACCCACTACAACACACAGTCTGTTGCGGAACTTCCGCTGCCCGTTCCACCGTTAGCCGAACAATACCGCATCGTCGAAGAAGTCGATCGCCGCTTCTCCCTGCTCCACGAAACTGAGACGGTGGTGAACGCAAACCTGCAGCGCGCGATTCACCTGCGGCAATCAGTATTGGCGGCTGCGTTCTCGCCGTCCCTCCGTGGAACATCAATGGGATTCTATCGATGACACCGATTCAGGCGTTTGTTGGACATAGTTTTAGTGAAGACGATGAAAGTGTTGTCGGCAAAATTCTTAAGTATCTAGATCAAATCTCCGAGCTGAACCCGAATTTCACTTGGGTGCATGCAGAGGCTGCCGAGCCTAGGGTTGTTGATGCGAAAGTATTGAGCTTGTTTGACAGCAGGAATTTATTCATCGCCATTTGTACCAAGAAGGAGCGCGTGATAGCGGCGAGTGCTTTAAGGAGACTTTGCAACCGATTAACTGCCAAGGAAGACGCCTTTGTGTGGAAGACGTCAGATTGGATTATTCAAGAGATTGGCTTGGCAATTGGTCGAGGACTGAACGTCATACTCCTTGTTGAGCAAGGCCTGAGGGCGCCAGGGAGCCTACAAGGCAACTTGGAGCGAATCGAATTCGAAAGGGAAGCGCCCGAGAAGTCATTCGGGAAACTCCTTGAAATGATATCGGCACTATCACCCAAGACCCCCAAAGGGGCGTTGGCGGAGCCGGAATCGCAATCATCACCACCTGAGGAAAAAGATGCAGAGCAAGTGCCAGAGGGCGATAGTTGGGCTACGCCGAAACCAGAGTGGAAACGACGGCACTATGAGCTCGCGCTCATGCGTTCTGTTGCTATTGGCGATGAAGAGAAAGCGGTTTCAATAAGTGATCAGTTCCTTGCTACTGAACTAGGTGCGCAAGGACAGAACCCGACGACTTGGGCGGCCTTCCAAATATACGTAAGCCTCATTTTGGGGAAAGGCGGGTCCTTATCAGACTTGGCAAAGCTAGCGGATGACAACCTTGACGTATGGGAGGTATCAGACTATCTGGCGCGGGTCTATTTGCAGTATGAGGAATGGAGAAATGCTGCCCTGACATTTGAGCAAGCTGCCGGAGCGGCCAGTGATATCCACCATAAGATCAAGCTTCTCGGGGAAGCAGCGTATGCGCATCAGAAGAATAATGACTCTCAAGCATCCATCGCACTTCTCTCGCTAATGAGAACCAAGTGTTCGGATTCAAAGCAGGGCGAGGCGGACGTCCTACAAGGTATTAGAAAGCTGGCCGAGATAACAAAAGATGACGAAGTGCTAATTGGCACAATGGAGCGGCAAATCGAGCTTAATCCTGCCGACACAAATACCCGTTTTGCCCTTGCGTACAAATATTCTGAACAAGGAGACGACGCGCTGGCGGCGATGCATTATGCAAGGATTTCCTTTGCGGAGCGATCGGCCGTAACGTGGAATAACCTTGGCGTTGCATTTGATCGAATGAGCCTTGAAGCCAAGTCAGTCGGCGCCTACCGTAAGGCAGAAGAGATGGGTGAAACGCTCGCCATGAGCAATCTCGCGAATAAGCTGATTGGATCGGGGTTTTTGCCTGAGGCTCAAGTGATATGTAATGAGGCAATCAAGCTTGAGGACGTGCACAAAAATGTGGGCAGTACCCTCAGCCGCATAAAGGAGATCCCAGAAGAAGAAGAGAAAATAGAAGCGGAAGCTTTTGAAAAAGCAAGGCCAACCAGCGAGTTCTACAGAGAGTTCGGAAGGGCCGTTACGCGACCTACGCCAATGGCTTTGGCAGCAAACTGGAAAGGACCTGATTGCTTATTAGAAGTAATCCTTGATGGGGAAGTATTCGCCGCGACTGGTACATATGAGAAATCGTCAGGGCCCGGGCTGCTTGGTTTAGCAATGTTAGGTGGCATTGGCTCAAATACCAGGTCTGAAATAGATCGCTACCGAATCGAATACAAGGGGACAGTACAAGGGCGGGCCATTGTTGCAAGCGTTACTCGTGTAATAGACAACAAGCAAACTAGGGCGGTCTCGCTATTAGGGGCCTTAGAAGATCGTGTTACGGTCCTGTTGTCACTGAGCGAAGATGGAAACGAGATACTGGTCTTTGAGAAGCCGAAGGCAGGGGCCCCACGTTCTTATAGTCTTAAGCCATGTTGAGTCGAGAAAGCGGGACGACCTGGCTTTACATGCCTTTTTATGCCTTATTTAAAGAAGCAGATAAAGCATGAGTTCACTTAACATCGTCCAAAAACTCTGGAACTACTGCAACGTCCTGCGCGACGACGGCATGTCGTACGGTGATTACGTCGAGCAGCTCACTTATCTGCTGTTCCTCAAGATGGCCGACGAGCGCACCAGGGCGCCCTACAACCAGACTAGTCCGGTGCCCGAGAAGAACAATTGGCCGAATCTCATCAAGAGGGACGGCGACGAGCTGTTCGACCACTACCGCCACACCCTCGAGGCGCTGGGCAACCAGAAGGGCCTGCTCGGACTGATCTTCAACAAGTCGCAGAACAAGTTCCAGGATCCGGCCAAGCTGCGGCGGCTGGTGGTCGATCTCATCGACAAGGAACAGTGGGTGTCGATGAGCGCCGACGTGAAGGGGGATGCCAAGAACGCGCAGGACACCAAGTCCGGCGCCGGCCAGTACTTCACGCCGCGCCCGCTGATCCAGGCCATCGTGGATGTCATGGCCCCGAAGCCCGGCGAGACGGTGTCAGACCCGGCCTGCGGCACCGGCGGCTTTCTGCTCGCGGCGCACGACTACGTGGTGAAGCACAACGCGCACCTCACCAAGGACCAGCGCAAGAAGCTGCGTGAGGAGACGTTCAAAGGCTGGGAACTGGTGCAGGCGACGGCGCGGCTGTGCGCCATGAACATGCTGCTGCACGGCATCGGCAGCCAGGACTTCGAGCCCATCGTGGTGGGCGATTCGCTGGCCGCCGATCCCGGCGACCGCTTCGACGTGATCCTGACCAATCCGCCCTTCGGCAAGAAGAGCAGTACCACCATCGTGGGCGAGGAGGGCAGGGTCAGCAAGGAGCGCGATAGCGTCGAGCGCAACGACTTCTGGACCACTACCTCGAACAAGCAGCTCAACTTCGTGCAGCACGTGAAGACGCTGCTCAGGCAGAACGGGCGTGCCGCTTTGGTGCTGCCCGACAACGTGCTGTTCGAGGGCGGCGCTGGCGAAACCATCCGTCGCAAGCTGCTGCACGAGTGCGATGTGCACACCCTGCTGCGCCTGCCCACCGGCTTGTTCTACGCCCAGGGCGTGAAGGCGAACGTGCTGTTCTTCGACAAGAAGCCCGCCAGCGAAACCCCGTGGACGCGCAAGCTCTGGATCTACGACCTGCGCACCAATATGCACTTCACGCTGAAGACCAACCCGCTGAAGTGCGAGGACCTCGACGAGTTCGTGCGCTGCTACAACCCGGCCAACCGGCACGACCGCAAGCCCACGTGGTCCGAGCAGACGCCGGAAGGGCGCTTCCGCGCCTACGGCTACGATGAGTTGGTGAGCCGCGACAAGGCTTCGCTCGACATTTTCTGGCTCCGCGACGAATCCCTGTCGGATTCCGACAACCTCCCGCCGCCCGACGTGATCGCCCAGGAGATCGTCGAGGATCTGGAGGCTGCCCTGGAGCAGTTCCGGCTGATTGCG
>CAZLOL010000197.1:0-7039 GCA_964561045.1 uncultured Ignavibacteriaceae bacterium
ATAAAATTTCCGGTTCATCATCAGAAGATGCTGTTACTGGTATAATTCCTCTTACTCCCGTTCAGAAATGGTTCTTCGAACAAGGTCTTCCCGAGCCGCATCACTACAATCATTCTGTTTTATTAAAAGTGCCGAAAGGACTTAATGATAATTTTTTAAGCAAGGTATTTTCCGAAATTATAAGGCAACATGATGCATTGAGACTAAAGTTTGATAAGGAAAATAATGATTCAGAATGGAGTCAGTCAATTGATGAATATAAAAATGTTTCCGTTTTCAGTTCATTGGATGTTTCAAAGTCTGATTCAAACGATAAGATAATGGATGAAGATATTGATGAAATGCAGAAAAGCTTAAGTTTAACCGAAGGAGTTTTGATCAAAGCAAAATTATACAGAAGATCTCCGGATGAGGAAGACAGGCTTCTTATTATAATACATCATCTTGCAGTTGACGGTATTTCCTGGAGGATTCTGCTCGAGGATCTTTTTAATGCTTACAATCAATTGTCATCCGGCAGGGAAATTGTTTTTCCCCGGAAGACTGATTCATTCAAAAAATGGAGCAACAGTCTGACTGACTATGCAACATCAGATAAAATATCAGAGGAGACAGGTCACTGGTTAGCGGCTGCAAATGAAAACTTCAGGGATATACCGGCAGATATTTCATCAGACAGAAATCTCAATACAGTTGAATCTGCAGAGTCTGTTGCTGCAGAGCTGGATACTGCATCCACTCATGCACTGATTAAAGATGTTCCGAAAGTATATAATACAAGAATAAATGACATACTTCTTACGGCGCTGATGTTATCATATTATGAATGGAGCGGAGAAAGCAGAATGCTTATTAATCTTGAAGGACACGGCAGAGAAGAGTTAAATGATACAACAGACATATCAGCCACAGTCGGCTGGTTTACATCAGTATTTCCCGTTGTTCTGGAATTGTTTAACAAGGATAACACAGGTGAATCAATAAAAAACGTGAAGGAAAATCTGAGAAAGATCCCGAATAACGGAATCGGATTTGGTATATTAAAATATCTGAGCAGTGATGAAACTCTCAGGGATAAGCTCCGGTCCATTCCCGAGCCCGGAATTATTTTTAATTATCTCGGTCAGTTTAATGATAACATCGTGACAGGTTCAGACTGGAAGTTAGGCAGCAGGTCCATAATGCTCAGTCAGAACAAGAAAGGGCTTCGAAGGAATTTTATTGAAATTAACAGCCTGATTTCAGAAGACAAACTCAAGATCAGTTTTATTTTCAGCAGGAATATACATAATAAAGAAACAGTGAAGGCATTTGCTGATTCATATATAACTGCACTGAAAAATATAATCGCACATTGCGCAGGTTCTGATGCCGGAGGTTATACGCCGTCAGACTTTTCAGCAGCCGGACTCAATCAGCAGGAACTCGATAATCTTCTTGCAAATTTAAATTAGACAATGCAGCAGAACACTAATACTAATACAAAAGGCAACGTAGAAGATATTTATGAACTTACGCCGATGCAGCAGGGTATGCTGTTTCATACGCTATATACGGAAGGATCCGATGTTTATATAGAGCAGTTTGTATATGATCTCGAGGGAGATCTGAATGAAGACTATTTCAGAAAAGCATGGGAAGAAGCAGTATCAAGGCACGGAGTTCTCAGAACATCATTTCAGTGGAAAGGAATTTCAAAACCTGTTCAGCTTGTAAGCAGAGCAGTAGAACTGCCGTGGAAAAGTTTTGACTGGAGCGAAGATAATGAAATAAAGCAGCAAAAAGAATTTAATAATTTCATAAAGCAGGACAGAGCTGAAAACTTCTCAATGGAGAAAGCTCCGCTGATGAGATGCGCACTTTTCAGACTAAGCAATGACAAGTACAAATTTGTCTGGACTTTTCATCATATACTAATGGACGGCTGGAGCTATCCGGTAATTCAGAAAGAGATCTTTAAAATTTATGAGGGTCTGAAAGAAAACAAACCGGTTGAACTGCCAAGACCTGTTCCCTATAAGAATTATATTCTCTGGCTTAATCAAAAAGACAAAACTCCTGCTGAAGGATTCTGGAAAAAGGAACTTGAGGGATTTGACTCCCCTACTCCTATGGTAACCGACAGTGATATTGAAGTTAAGAAGGAAGAAGAGATAGGCGAACTTGACATAAAATTATCTCCTGAACTTACTTCCGGTCTTCAGTCACTTGCAAAGCAGAATCAGCTGACATTAAATACCATCATACAAGGCGCATGGTCAGTGATACTAAGCACATACAGAGGAGAGAATGATGTTGTATTCGGAGGAACCGTTTCCGGCCGGACTCCGGAACTAAAAGGTATTGAAACAATGGTAGGCATGTTCATAAATACTCTGCCTGTGAGAGTGAGAGTAGACGGAGATAAAAATGTTATAAACTGGCTCAAAGAACTTCAGGCAAACCACATTGAGAGAGATGAATACTCATACAGCTCACTTGTTGATATACAGGAGTGGAGCGATGTTCCGAAAGGCACAAAGCTTTTTGAGAACATACTTGTCTTTGAGAACTATCCTCTTGATAAATCTTTTGAAAACGGAGTTGCAGGAATAAAAATAACAAATGCTTATGCAAACGAGAGAACGAATTTTCCTTTAACTATACTTATAGCTCCGCACGAAACTTTAGGCATAAATATTTTATATGAGACCGCGAAGTTCAATGATACTACGATAAAGCAGATCCTGACTGATTTTAAGACTGTTCTTGAATGCATTTCAAAATACTCAGCCGGAAAAGTTTCTGATATATCTGTTCTTACAGATGAAAGCATGGAGAAGATACTATTTAATTGGAACGATACCAAACATGAATTCCCTTTTGACAAATGTGCCCATCATTTATTCGAAGAGCAGGCTTATAAGAATCCGGACGGAATTGCAGCAGAATTAGAAGATGAGAAATTAACCTACAGGGAATTAAATGAAAGAGCCAATCAGGTTGCCAATTATCTTATAAAACTCGGAGCAGGACCGGATGTAATGGCTGGCATCTGCATTGAAAGATCATTTGAAATGATCACAGGACTTATAGGAATTCTTAAATCAGGATGCGCTTATGTTCCGCTTGATTCCAGCTATCCTCCTGAAAGACTGGCATTCATGATAGAAGATACAAACATTCCGTTTCTTCTGACAAAGAAGCATCTGCTTGAAAGACTTCCGGAGACAAAAACAAAATTAGTTCTGATGGATGATGATGCCGAAAAGATCTCAAAGGAAAGCAGAGATAATCCCGATGTAAAAGTGTTACCCTCAAATCTTGCTTATATAATTTATACTTCAGGTTCTACCGGAAAGCCTAAAGGCGTTCTGATGAAACATGAAGCACTGGTCAATTTGCTTTTCTGGCAGATTGAAGGACAGAAGTTCGAAAAAGGTTTCAGAGTGCTTCAGTTCACAACTCTGAGTTTTGATGTTTCATTTCAGGAGATATTTTCCACCTGGTATTCCGGCGGAACGCTTGTTCTGATAAAAGAAGAGGTCAGGAAAGATCTTTCAAAAGTTCTGAAGGTTCTTGCTGACAAAAAGATACAGAGATTATATCTTCCGTTCATAGCGTTACAGGAATTAGCCGAACTTTATTCAGCGTCGGACGGCATTACACTTTCATTAAAAGAAGTAAATACAGCCGGTGAGCAGCTTCAGAACACACCTGCCATTATTAATCTTTTTAAAAACTTAAAGGATTTTACTTTTACAAATCAATACGGACCTTCTGAAGCGCACGTTGTAACGGCTTATACTTTAAGCAATGATCCTGACAGCTGGATGAAACTGCCGCCTATTGGCAAACCGATATACAATACACAGATGTTTGTTCTGAATTCCTTTCAGCAGCCTGTTCCTGCAGGCGTAACCGGTGATCTTTATATCGGCGGAATCTGTCTCGTAAGAGGTTATCACAACAGAGAAGAACTTACAAAAGAAAAATTCATAGACAATCCATTTTATTCAGAGCAAACAAAAGATAAAGGTTTTAGTCCGAAGATATATAAGACCGGAGATACAGCAAGATATCTTCCGGACGGCAACATTGAATTTCTAGGCAGAACAGACAATCAGATTAAGTTAAGGGGTTTCAGAATCGAACTCGGTGAAATAGAATCAATACTCGCCGAATATTCAGGAATGAAAAGTGTTGCTGTTCTGGCAAAGGATTATGCTGAAGGGGATAAGAGATTAGTTGCTTATTTTGTCAGTTCAAATGATCCACTTCCATCTGCCAGCGAACTGAAGTTTTTTTTGAAGACAAAGCTTCCGGATCACATGATACCTTCGGACTATATTTCATTAGAGCAAATGCCGCTGACGGCGACGGGAAAGATCAATCAGCGCGCACTGCCTGAACCGGAGTTCATACGCAAAACAGACAGCAATAAATATGTTGAACCAAAAGACACACTCGAGCTGCAGCTTACAAAGATCTGGGAGAAAGTTCTCGGAGTATCTCCCATAGGAATCAAAGATAATTTTTTTGAACTCGGCGGACATTCGCTTTTAGCATTAAGATTATTCGGGTACATTGAAAAGCTGACAGGAAGAAAACTTGCACTGTCAACATTATTCAATTCACCTACAATAGAGGAGCTTGCAGTTATTTTAAAGAATGAAGGATGGACATCCCCATGGAAATCACTTGTAGCTGTAAAACCAGGAGGATCAAAGCTTCCTTTCTTTTCAGTTCCGCCTGCAGCAGGAACAGCTTTGCATTATCAGATACTTTTAAAATACATCCCTGACGATCAGCCGGTTTATGTACTTGAATCAATCGGACTGGACGGCAAAGAGCTTCCACATACAGATCTTAAAGAGATGGCGGCATTTTATGTAAAAGAAATAATGACATTGCAGCCTGAAGGACCATACTTATTAGGAGGAAGATGTTTCGGAGGAAGAGTAGTATTTGAAATGGCGCAGCAGTTAAGGAAGCTCGGGCAAAAGGTCGGACTGCTTGCTATATTCGATACATGGCCGCCGTTCACTGCTCCGCCGCCTTCTTATGTGCCTAAGGAAAGAGACACAAAGCATTTTGTTTCAAGAACAATGCATCATCTGAAAACAGGGGAATTGTGGACGGTTGCTTACAGATATTCAAAAAATAAATTTCTTAAGGCAAAGTGGAGAGTGAAGAATAAGATAGAATACATTTTCAGCGATTCGCAGAAAAGATTATTCAAGGAGATAATGCTTATACATTTCAAGGCGCAGGATAATTATATAGCCACAAAGTATCCCGGTAAAATAACACTTATTGAATGCGGCACTTTCAAGGATGAATACAGGGAGGGCTGGAGAAACCTGGCAGAAGGCGGACTTGAGTCACATCATATAAATGGTACAAATCATAAATCTATATTAAAGGAACCACATTTAAAATTGTTTGCAGAAAAGCTGAATCTTGTTCTTGAAAAAGCAAATAAAGAGAATATGAGTAAATCAAATACAAATGATACTACAAATAATTCTGTAATAATGAATACGAAGGTTAAAGTTTCTTCATAATTTAAAATGATTTTTTCAACACAGAAAAGTTAGATTTGGGATTTAGAATTTCGAATTTGGAATTTAAAGCATCACATTTTTTTAAAATACAGAATATCCCGATATGTTGTTCACAAATATTTTGAAATAAATGAGTCTTTTTCTTCTGGATTTTAACCTTTTATAAATGACTTAAACAGGAGAGGCAGAGACTCAGAGATTCACGGATTTGTTTAATGGTAGACCATTCATTCAGCTTTTCTTTTGTGTATCTTAGTGCTCTCAGTGCCTAAGTGACAAAATAATTATGCGGTTTAAAATAATCTCATATGTTCATCTCACGAAACGAAATTCACATTTACCGTTCATCTCTTGAATCAACTGCGGAAAAATTAAAAGAATTCGAATTATTACTTTCCCCGGACGAACTTCAGAAAGCTTACCGTTACAAATTTGAGAAAGACAGAGATCATTACATAACAGGAAGAGCATTACTGAGAAGCATACTTGGTAAATATCTGAATCAGGCACCTGATGAAATTATTTTTTGCTATTCAGACAAAGGTAAACCAATTATGAAAAACAGTAATATAAAATTCAATCTTGCACATTCAGGAGGCAAGGCAGTGTTTGCTTTTTCTGAGAATGCTGAAGTCGGAATTGATATTGAGTATATGAGGGAATTACCTGATGCGCTTGAGATCGCAAAGAGATTTTTTTCAGATGAAGAATTTAATGAGTTTTTGAAAGTCAGCGAGGATGAAATCAGAGAGGCATTTTTTAACTGCTGGACGAGAAAGGAAGCATTCATTAAAGCCGTCGGCGAAGGGCTATCATATCCGCTTAAAGATTTTACTGTTACTTTAATTCCCGGTGTTAATCCTGAGATCAAATGGATTAAAGATAAAGTTGATGAAGTGATAGAATGGAACTTAGTTAATATTGAGTCTGATCAGGATTACATTTCTTCTCTTGCAGTAAAATCTTCAGAAGTAGTAATAATTTACAAATGATCATATGTGATATTTTAAAAAGATTGTTATTAAAATCCCAAAACATTAATTTTAGTTACCCAATAAATTGAACAAATTAAGAGTAATTCCCGTATCAATAAAAAACCATTTTTGAAAAATTAAAAGAAGGTGTAAAATGAAATTAATCAAAAACCTTTCAAAACTTCAGGTTGCGATATTTTCTCTGCTGGTTGTCTGCACCGGAGTTCTGGGATATTTGTTTTATGATTCATATAGAACAAATATTCAGAACCGCGAGTTGATAGCAGATACAAAGATAGAGAATAAAGACCTGTCACAGGACCTTGATATAATCAAGGATAAGCATGAACGACTTCAGAAGGAAGTCGAACAGCTACAAACAAAAGTTAAGAATGTCAGCTACAAGAAAAAGTATCACAAAAAGAAAAGACTTTATTCAGCAGGCAAAAGCAGCAAGTATAAGAAATATTACAAGAAGAACAGAGTAAGCTATAAGAAACTTTATTATCAGCTTAAAAA
>CAZLOL010000198.1:0-7012 GCA_964561045.1 uncultured Ignavibacteriaceae bacterium
TAAAAATTTATGATATGCTCGGCAAAGAGATCGTTACTCTTGTTAATTCAAATCTGAATCCGGGAAAATACAAATATGATTTTGATGCAAGCGGACTCACAAGCGGGATCTATTTTTATAAACTTGAGACCGACAATTATTCAGCTACAAGGAAGATGCTTCTGATAAAGTGAGCTTAAGAAAGTTTTTACTTTAGAAATATAATTCATTTTTAATCTTTAAAATAAATTTAATAAAACAACCATGAATAATTTTAAGCACACTTTAATTTTTATAGTAACAATAATAATTCTAACCTGCAGTTCTTCAATTTCACAGGTTACTCAGGACTGGGTAAAGAACTACAGCAGTTCTCAGCTGAACAATCAGATTCCTTATGATGCAGTCACAGACACATCAGGAAATATTTATATTACAGGCTCCACAAGCCGCGGGTATTCAACTTATGATATGGTAACTTTAAAATATAACCCTGCCGGGGTGTATGTCTGGTGTAAAACCTACAACAGCAGTGTTACTGATTATTCCAATGAGACCGGAAGGTCAATTGCATTATACAGAACAGGGGACAGTACATTCATATATTCAGTCGGTCTTAACACTTCAGCAAATAATGTCATAATTATAAAGTATGACCAAAACGGGAAACAGCTTTGGCAGAAGACTTATTCATCTTCTCCGTTCGGATATATCAATACTATTCCGAAAGTTGCAGCGGATGCTTCCGGGAACTGCATTATCTCGGGCGGTAACGGACAAGCTCCTTATGTGATAAAATACAATTCTGCCGGAACGCTTGTCTTCAATTCTGTACTTGGAAATCCATCAGGATATGTAAGGTCCAAATGGAATGATATGGCTACCGATGCTTCGGGAAATATATTTCTGACAGGGGATTGTGATTCAAGCTCAGCAGTGTATTATTATACATCTAAATTTAACTCCGCAGGAACATTACAGTGGTCAAAAATATTCAGAGGATCATCTTTCTACCAAAGCAGAGCAAATAAATTAGCAGTTGGAGTGAGCGGCAACATTTATGTAACAGGAGAATTTAATACAGGGGCAACAGATTATTTAACAATTAAATACAATTCAGCCACAGGTGATACAATCTGGACAAAAAAATTCAACGGTACTGCAAACGGAATTGATTACGGGAAATTAATTGCTCTTGACGCAAGTGAGAATGTTTATGTAAGCGGAATCACAAATTATACAAGCTACGGAGACATAGCAACAGTCAAGTATAACTCTTCCGGAGTACAACAATGGACAAAGACTTACGCCGGATCCGGAGGTTACTTAGATGAACCGAGAGACATGGCTGTTGATAACAGCGGAAATCTGATAATATCAGGTACTTCGGATTTTTCCCTGTTCGGAAAAACCCTTGCTTTGAAATATAATACCAATGGAGATAGTCTCTTTACCAGAGTTTATGATATTGCTGTTACGGATTATGAGATTCCCTATGCTTTGACGCTTGATAACTCCGGCAACTTTATAATTGCGGGTTCATGCGGGTACGAGAACAATGCTGACTTCGGAACTATAAAATATAATTCTTCCGGAGCATTGCAATGGATAAAGAAATTTTACGGAGCGCAGATAATAAATGATGTTTCTAATGGCGTGATCACAGATAAGAACGGAAATGTTTACACAGTCGGAAGATCAAGAACCAACTTAGGAGATAATATAAGTGTTGTCAAATACAACTCCGCCGGAACACAACTTTGGGAATACAGCAGAGGTGACGGCGGCGCAGGGTATGATGTGTATGATGAAGGTAAAGCTATTGCAGTAGATTCTAATTGCAATGTATATATTACGGGAACAGCTTTTTTAAACTCAGTTTCAAAGCAGGATCTGTTTACTGCAAAGCTTGATTCAAACGGGAATAGTCAGTGGTTTATAGTAACTGTTTCAAATAACGGAGTTGATGCCGGAAATGCAATTGAAGTTGATAACAGCGGAAATGTATATGTTGCCGGACAGAATACCGGTGCAGCCGGTGATTTAAATTATGTTACAATGAAATATAATTCTGCTGGAGTTGTTCAATGGACAAAGTATGCAGGTCTGTCGGGACAAAGAGATGTACCTAATTCAATAGCGCTTGACGGAAGCGGAAATGTATTTGTAACAGGTAACGGAGACAGCACAGGATCAGGTCAGGATATACTTACTGTGAAATATAATTCTGCAGGTACACAGCAATGGATAAAGAGAATTAACGGAAGTTTAAATTTGACTGACGCGGGAAATTCAGTAGTTACAGATAAAGGAGGGAATGCTTACATCTGCGGAATGATCACACAAACTTCCGGAAATGATAATGGTATTATTATAAAGTACAAAAATGATGCAACAGGCACTAAAATGTGGGAAAGGTATGTTAATCTGACTGCTACTACGGGTGCAGAGACACTCGTCTCCCTTAAGCTTGATACATCCCGGACAAAAATATATGCAGCCGGTCACAGCTATGGATCAGGGTTTTTTAATACAGATTACACTTTGAGCAAATATGATTCTGCAGGCAACCTGCAATGGCAGAAAGTATATGATCATCCGGGTTCAATTTATGAATTTGCATACGGACTTGCCGTAGATAAGAATGAAAATTCATATATCACCGGTATTACTTTTGCGGCAACTTCGGATTTTCTGACAGTAAGCTATAATTCAGCAGGAACATTCAAGTGGGTAAAAACTTTTAACGGTGCTTCAAACGGTGAGGATCTCATGAACAGAAATAATTCTGTCGCCGCGGATAAAAACGGAAATGTGTATGTAGCCGGTAGCAGTTATGATACGGTTAAAGGAAGTCAAATGACGGCTGTTAAATATAAGCAATCTTCATTTACACTTAATCTTACTACATTCATAGAAGGTCTTTATAATTCATCATCAAATGTAATGGTAAGCGATTCGGTGAAAGTCTGCCTGAGAAGCGCTACCGCTCCTTATAATCAGCTGGATTCTTCAAAAGGAGTTTTAAGCGGTTCAGGTACAGGATCATTTTATTTTTCCAATGCTGCGGACGGAATAAATTATTATATAATAATTAAACACCGTAATGGGCTTGAAACATGGAGCAGTTCAGGTAATTCGTTTACGTCAGGATCACTGACCTATGACTTTTCGACTGCTGCAAACAAGTCATACGGAAGCAATCAGATGCAGGCGGATGCTTCACCGGTAAGATTTGCCGTTTACAGCGGTGATGTTAATAAGGATGGTTTTATTGATCTGACGGATGTTATTCTGATCAGCAATGATGCGGGTAGTTTTGTATCCGGATATGTTGTTACTGATCTAAGCGGAAACAACATTTCTGATCTGACGGATGTAATTATTGCTTATAATAATTCAGCTGATTTTGTGAGTGCTTTAAGACCGTAAGACTTATGTCGAGAGATGTTAAACTCGAGACGAGAGTCGCTTAAAATATTATAATGACTAAGGGTTAAATTCAGCGGATGATCGCAGCGAAATTTTAAAATAAAGAAATATAGATTCCTCGCTCCATGCGGCGAGGTTATTCATTTCAAAATACATATTTCAAAATTTAAACTCCTGAACTTTTTTTAAAATCCAGGCCTCTGAAGTTTTTTCCAGTTCGGAGATTAATTCTGCTGTATCCAAACTGTTTTTTCCCTTGTTATCATTCAGTTTCAATAACCTGTTATAATAATTAATGAATTCATTGCATTTGATAATATACATTTCAGGAAGCAGTTTATCTGTTCGGATGAAATGCGAGAAAGCATCCAAAAGATCAGTTGACTGAGCAAACCATTTTAATTCATAAAAGATCATAAGTGTCAGTTGTTTTATTGCAGCCTTATAAAAGACATTTTTAACCGGACCGCTTTTCGAGAGTATTTCCAGGGCTTTGTTAAAATTTCCTTTTTCAAATTCTATTCCGGCAGTTCCGTAAGCTAAGACATATTGTTTCTTATCAGGCTCTATACGGTCAATAAATTTTTTAATAAATTTTTCAAGCCAGTCCAGTTCCTTTGACCGGATCCCTGCCCATACTATATTCATAAATCTCATTTCACTGATATACTTGCCGTGCTCAAAAGGTGTCAGTAAATTTTTTTCAATAGAGAATTTCAACAGATCTATCATGTAAGATTTAAACTCTTCATTCCCATTATTATAATTTCGTTGAGCATAGTTTCTTAAAGTTGAGATCAGAATAAATTTTTCATTATAGCTTATATCATCTTTATTTTCAAAAAGGATATTTTTTAATTCAAAAAAATATTTATCATTATTAGTAATAAACATTAAGACAATGTTATAGTATACTTTTAAAACAGGAACATTTAAATATTCACTGTTATGTTTTAAAAAATCCATTACGCTGTTCATATAATCAGGATAGCCGTCGGTATTAACTACAAAATTCTTTTGATTCAGATAATACTGAAAAAATTTTAATGAGCTTATGAAGAAAAAAATATTCAGGTTTTCCTGTTCAAGCATCAGATCTTTATCAAGAGCATCTTTGTAGGTTATCATTTTTGTGTTATGGGCTTTAACCTCATTTTTATAATACTCCAGTCTGAATTTTGCAAAATATGCATTCGCTTCTTTTACTTTCTGCTTTTCTATTTTTTTATCAAGACTGTTAACTGATTTAAGTAATGTAGTATTTAATTCTCTTAAACTCAGTTCATCCAAAAGCAGTGTCTCTTTAATTAAACTGTTGCGTTGCATATTACCGTGGATCAAATATTCTTTTACCAGTTCCATCAGCCGGTAAACTGTCATTCTAAAAAAACTGTCATCGAATCTGATCTTCCCGAATGCTTTTTCAAATAATAAATTTTTATCTAATGACTTTTCATCAAATTGCGGATACACTTTTTTGATTTGTTCATACAGCTTTATTACACTTTGATTTGTATTAAAGAAAGGCGACTGAACAAGCAAGCCGAATTCTTTCAAATCTTCCCTTGTAAATGTTTTTAATATTTCTATAAAAGATGATTTAAACATGATTTTAAAAATATAAAATTTCGGTTACATCTCGGGTATAAAATTGTTCATAATTCTTTTAAAAACAACTAATTTATGAATAAAAAGTTTTCTCTTACTGAAACAATCAGAAATAACTCTCTTTGATTTACCATTTCAGCAATTCTATTTTTGTATGTGAAAAAGAATGAAATGATATTGTGTAATTTATCTGCTGCAAAAGGAGATTCCAAAGGAGAAATAAATCTTCAATGGGATTCGGTTGAGAATGCACTCACCTATATAATCGAAATTGCAAATTCAAAACAATCGAAAGTCATTAAGTGGAAAGTTCTTGATATAATAAATGATTCCCGCTATAAAGTCAGAAATCTCAGGTCAAACAAAAATTATTATTTCCGTGTAACTTTTGTGAATGGTAACGGTCAGAGAGAAATCAGCAGGAAGATCATTAAAAAAGCACCTTAATAACATTCTATAAATTAAATATATATTAAAATGAAAACTTTAACAATTCTTTCAGCAGTAATTATTCTGGTCTTTATTATAAGAACAGATTCTTTTTCTCAGTGGAGCGGAAATCCAGATAATCCGATGGTTGTTTGTAACGAGCCGCTCGATCAGAAGGAGCCGGCTATGATTTCCGACGGAAGCGGAGGTTACTATGCTTTCTGGACAGATCTTAGAAATTATGCGGCAAATGAGGCAGACCTTTATGGTCAGCATTTAGACGCAGCCGGAAACAAGCTATGGGCTGTTACCGGCAAAAAGATCGCTGACAGTGTATTTTATTCTGTTCCTAAAGCAGTTTATTCAAGTGACGGAAATATCATTGTAATGTACAGTACGACAAACGGAGGTGGAAGGATCTGGGCAAAAAAAATAAATTCTACCGGCAATAGCATCTGGACCGTTCCTTTTTATGTAGCAGGCTGGCCGCAGCTTGGAGCAGATATTTATAATGCCGTTTCTGATAAAAGCGGAGGTATAATTATTACATATCAAGTCACATGGGGAGGCGGAACAACATTGGTTTTTGCTCAGCGTGTTACATCAAACGGAACAATAAAATGGTCACCTTCCACAAACGGATTGAATCTGAGTGCTTCCGGAGAAAGCCGAAGTCCGGTAATTACTGCTGACGAAAGAGGAGGTGCACATATATTCTGGTATAATGTACCGGGTCCTTATAATATCTGGAAATCTCATATAGACTCATCGGGTAATTTTCCTCCAAAAGAAGCTTTGTACCTAACACCGAATAACTATCCGCTAATCCGCGCTGTATCAGATGGCGAAGGAGGTGCTGTAATTGCCTGGGCTACAAACGGCGGCGGCGCATCGCAGTCAGATGTTTATGCGCAAAGAATTAATCTTGCGGGTGATGAACAATGGAATGCCGCCGGTAATGTTGTTTGTAATCATGACGGTGTTCAGACAAGTCTTAATTTAACAAGAACCTCAGATGGAAATTATATAATAGTCTGGTCTGACGGAAGAAGAGTGTTTATCAACAATGATGTATATTGCCAGAAATTTAATGCAGCAGGGAATGCTTTGTGGACTCCAAACGGTGTGCTTGTGACAAACTATTCTACTTATTATCCGGAACCAAATCTGATAAGTGACAATTCCGGCGGCGCTTATATTTTTGTATATAACAGTCAATCATATTTTTCTGCTGCGAGAATAAAAAGTGACAGTACATTTGCATGGTCACCGAATTTGCGAACATTGGCGACCGGCACTTACACTCCTTCATATCACAGGTTTGTACCGATCAAAAACGGCGAAGGAGCAAGTGTAGTCTGGCAGACATTTAATGCTATCGGATCAAACGGTGCAGGAATTTACGGTGCGAAAATAAATACAAACGGGACCATAAATATTAAACAAGTTTCATTGGAAATCCCGGATACATATTCATTAAAGCAAAACTATCCAAATCCATTCAACCCTGTTACGAATTTGGAATTTGAGATTTCAGAATTGGGATTTGTATCATTGAAAGTTT
>CAZLOL010000199.1:0-6963 GCA_964561045.1 uncultured Ignavibacteriaceae bacterium
TAAATGATAATTAAATGAAGGGGCGCAGGCTCCTGCATTTATTTATATGCAATAAATAAATATCCAAACAATTTTATTAAATATAAAAACGGAGGATTACATGAGCACACATACTCAGCATATTGGTCATAATGAAAAAGAATACAGTCATAAAAGAATGATTCTTGAATTCATTATTCTCCTGCTTCTCTTTCTAATTGTATTGTCGCTGATTGGATATTCATAAAGTCAATTTTTAAATGAAATATAAACCGGTTTTTGGAAAATATGGATTTCAATAGAATCAGTTTTGTTTTTTAATCAGAGAAGTCAGAGGATTTTTATTTTTATTTAAGAATGAGCATAAAAGAATGATACAGATACAAACTCAAATAAAGAAATAAACCGTTTTAATAGCAGCATTATAAAAAGCAAATTTTAAATCTTAATCAGGAGGTTGTTAAAATGTACAAGCGATATATAATAATGTTAATACTTTTATTTAATTTTTCGACAGCTTCATCACAAAGTTCCTGGCAGTGGCTAAATCCGAAACCTCAGGGAAACAATCTTAACTCAGTAACTTTCATTAACAGTTCAACCGGTTACTCAGCTGGTGACGCAGGTGTTATAATGAAAACAACTGATGCAGGCGAAAGCTGGATACTGCTGAAATCCGGTACATTCAACAGATTATCCGCAATTGATTTCACAGATCAGCAGAATACAGGATATGCAGTTGGTTATAACGGAACAATTCTTAAATCTACTGATGCCGGTCTGACATGGATGGACAGATCTTTGAATGCAAATGAAGTTTACTACAGTGTGAATTTCCCGGCGGATGACCAGACTGGTTACTTAACAGGTGTGAGCACAACAGATACATTCGGATTTATTTACAAAACAATAAACGGCGGAAATAACTGGTTTCCATTGAATATGGGAATGAATGGAGTATTCAATGAAACAGAGTTTCCCGAAAACACTGAGACAGGATACATTTGTGGAAGAGATTACAGCAATGTAAATCCTGTAATTCTGAAAACAACAAACGGCGGTGTTTCATGGTTGAATCAGAGTCAGGGATTAACCGGCACTTTCTATTCAATGAGCTTTCCGCAAAACACCCAGGTCGGTTATGTTGCCGGATATCCGGGAAAGATCTATAAAACTACAAACGGGGGAGTTAACTGGATCTCGCAATTGTCAGGTTCAAGTGCTCAGTTCTATTCCATTGAGTTTCCGGCAGATGACCAGACTGGAGTTGTAGTCGGAACTTTCGGGAATTATATGAGAACTTCAAACGGCGGAATCAACTGGACCGGTTATTCAGTGCCGGATCCGAATAATAACTTTTTGTATTCTGTTTCATTTTCAAATGCGAACACCGGTATTGCAGCAGGGATGATAGGCGCTTTATTGAAAACAACTGATACAGGTATTACATGGAACAGCATTCGCAAAGGATCTGTCAAATGGACGGAATCGGTTTGCTTTCCTTTGAACAGTCAGACCGGATATGTATGCGGATCTGGAATGATTATGAAAACTACTAACGGAGGAGAAAATTGGTTACCGCAGTCAGCAGACGGCAATACTGTTATGTTCCGTGATATACTATTTCCTATTGATAATGAAACTGGCTTTGTAGTCGGAAGTACAGGCAGAATTTTTAAAACCGCAGACGGGGGACAAAACTGGGTCAGGCAAATTGTGGTGGGAGTAAGCGCGGAATTACTTGATATTGACTTTCCCGTAAATGCAAATACCGGATATATTTCGGGAGACAGGGTCATACTTAAGACAACTAATGGGGGAGATAACTGGGAGCAAATGACTTCGCCTTCAATATTTCTCAACGCAATCAGTTTCCCGGCTGATAATGAAACCGGATATGTCTGCGGTGAATCAGGTTCATCAGGAAGAATTTACAAAACAACTAACGGTAGTGTAAGCTGGGTTCAGCAGACAACAGGAACTGTCTCAGGGATTGTGGATATTCAATTTCCGAATGACGATCAGAACGGATATGCAGTTGAATGGGCAGGAAAGATATTGAGTACTACGAACGGAGGAGTTAATTGGAATGTATATCAATCTGGTGTGACTACATATGGGATATGCTTCCCCGGGAATAATCTTACGGGATATGTAACCGGAGGTAGCTATGGTGCTTCATTTCTGCTGAAGACAACAAACGGCGGAGTTAACTGGAATAAACTGAACATACCTTATAACAATCAGACCACAGCCGTTTGCTTTCCTGATAATTACGATACAGGATACATTGCAGGAGTAACAGGAGCTATTTTAAAGACCAATGATGGAGGAGGTTTTGTTTCAGTTAATTCATACAGTTCATTTATTCCGGAAGATTTTTACCTGTCACAGAATTATCCAAATCCGTTTAACCCGGTTACTAATCTGGAATTTGGAATTTCAAGATCCGGAAATGTAACTCTGAAGATTTATGATTTGCTTGGTAAAGTAGTGGCTGTATTGGTTAATGAAAGATTGAATCAGGGAACATATTCAGTTAAGTTTGACGGAAGCAATCTTACTAGTGGTGTTTACTTTTACAGAATTACCGCAGGAGAATTTACCACCGTGAAAAAAATGCTTATGCTTAAATAAAATCAGATATAAATTTCATTCATTGTAAATATATGCTTTTAACTTTTAAGAAGTAAATGTTTAAGCAAAGTTCAGATATTTTAAAAGTTATCTGAAGGGACAAAAAAATTAAATTAATTGATTTTGTAAACTAAAATTAAATTCTGTGCATTATGAAAAAGTTATATACTTTATTTATTTCGTTACTGATACTTTGTTTCAGTTCTTTATTATACTCACAGGTTTCATACAATAGCTTTGTAGCGTCAGTTATGAATCAGGTAAATGCCGACTCGGTTTATAAATTCGAACGTCAGCTCACAGGTGATACAAGCTGCACAATAGGAGGTGCATCTTTTACTATTACTTCGAGACATTATTCAACACAGGGCAACATTAAAGCAGCTCAGTACATTCTTGAAAGATTCCAGAGTTTCGGACTGACTTCCTGGTATCAGAATATTAATTCGACGATCACAAATGTACTTGCGCAGAAAACAGGCTATAAATTTCCGAATCAATATGTAGTCATCTGCGGTCATTACGATGATATGCCTTCAGGTTCTGCAGCACCCGGTGCCGATGATAATGCTTCGGGTACTACGGCAGTTATAGAAGCTGCCCGTCTTTTGTCAGGAATCAATCTGCCTTTTACCATATTGTTTGCTGCCTGGGATGAGGAAGAGAGGGGACTTTACGGAAGCAAAGCCTATGCGGATACTGCTTATTTCCGCGGTGATTCAATTATAGGTGTTCTCAATTTTGATATGATAGCTTATGACGGGAATAACGACGGAGCTCTTGATATTAATACAGATCCGGGTTCTATGTCTCTGGCTAATGAATTTAAACAGATCGTGAATCTGTATCAGCCGGCACTGGTTCCGCAGGTAACTACATCGCTAAGCGGCGGAAGCGATCATCAGCCGTTTCAGCAGAGAGGTTACAAGGCAATACTGTCTATTGAGGACAACAGCGATTTTACTCCTTTCTATCATACTGTTAATGATGCTTACTCTTCGCTTAACAAGCCTTACTTTGTTAAAATGGTGAAAGCAGGAATTGCCGCATTGGTTACGACGGCAGGGGATTTCAAGATTACTATTCTGCATACACCTTTAGTTTCAGGACCTGATACAGGACCGAGAACAGCTGCTGCAGTGATCAGATCTTCTTACAGAATTGCATCAGGCTTAAATCAACCGAGGCTTTATTACAGTGTGAACAGCGGCGCAGCATCATTTGTGAATCCATCTATTATCAGTCAGGATACTTTTAAATTTTCTATACCGGGACAAACTATAAATTCAACAATTAAGTATTACATAGCAGTTCAGGATTCAGCTGGTTCGATAGTTTCAACTTTACCCGCAGGAGGCTCAGGTGTAAATCCTCCCGGGACTGTTGCTCCTGCTGATTTGTTCCAGTACCAGGTTGCAAATGTTTATGTAGCAACTATTGGCGCCGGCAATACATCATCCAACTTTCCGTTTGCAACATATTACATGGATGCAAGAACACAGTATCTTTATCTTGCTTCAGAAATAAATACCGGAAGTTCCAATATCATGAACATAGGTTTTGATGTGATAGCTGCTGATCCGGGAGCTATGAATAATTTCAGTATAAAGTTTCAGAATACTTCCATGACATCGCTGTCCGGGTTTGTTACAACCGGCTGGACCACCTGCTTCAGTCCGTCATCATATACTGTTACCGGAAGCGGCTGGCAGAACATAGAACTTACTCAGCCATTCCAGTATGCCGGCGGAAATCTGCTTGTTGAAATATGCTATGATAATTCTGCATACACACAATATTCCACAGTTAATTCAACGCCTGCAGCCGGAATGTACTGGGGAAGATATGCTGATCTATCAGGCACTTCCGGATGTGAAACTACAAGCTGGAGCTCATCAACAGCTCCTCCGGGAAGGGCAAACACAAGATTCACATTAAGTCCTGTTACAGGTATAGCAGGTAACATTAATAATTTGCCTGAGTCTTTTGAGTTGAAACAGAATTATCCGAATCCATTCAACCCTGTAACTAAGATCAGATATTCAGTTCCGGTGAACGGATTCGTCACATTAAAGGTATATGATATGCTTGGAAAAGTAGCAGCCACCCTTGTTAACAATGAGCTTGAAGCAGGTAAATACATATATGAATTTGACGGATCATCTCTTTCAAGCGGATCGTATATCTGCAGAATGAATGCAGGTTCATTTAAAAAAGATATTATGATGGTTTTAATAAAGTGACAATGCAGTAATAATGAAATTATTGAAGCTTAAAGATTCCATCATTAATCAAAATAATGATGGAATCTTTTTATATGCCATCTGCCTCTTATTTATTATTAACTTAAAAGCTTCATTATATTCAGATTTCAATTTTAATTTAACCTGTTAATATCTAATTTTAACTCAATGGATTTAACTATAAAAAGAAAGCTCATCGGAACCGGCATTGCTCTGCTTGCAATACTTTCATTTGGTTCATTTGGATATTACTTTCTTACCGGCGGCAAATATGATCTTTTCTCCTGTCTGTACATGACAGTTATTACCATAACCACGATTGGATTTCATGAAGTTGTAGAAATGAATGAAAACATTCCGGTAAGAGGTTTCACAATGCTTCTGGCTTTCATGGGAATTGGATTATTAACTTATTTCGTATCAACGCTTTCTGTTGTCTTTGTAGAAGGTCATATCAGAAAAACTTTTAAGAAAATGAAAATGGAAAAGGTAATCAGCCACATGGAAAATCATTACATCATTTGCGGGATCGGCAGACATTCTCTGCATCTGCTTGAGGAGCTAACATACTACAAAAGCAATAATGTCTGCATTGAAATAAGCAATGAAACCATTGAAAAAGTAAAAAAAACCTTTTCAGATATATTTTACATTGAAGGAGACGCAAGCGAGGATGAGGTTTTGCTTCAGGCAGGCATAGAAAAAGCTGAAGGAATCTTTGCCACAACAAGTGATGATAACCTGAATCTTGTAATTTGTCTTTCAGCAAGAAGACTGAATCCTAAAATCAAGATCGTATCCTTATGTGTAAATCACAGGAATATGGCAAAGATAAAACTTGCAGGCGCAAATAATGTTATCTCAACAAATTACATAGGAGGACTCAGGATGGCTTCGGAAATGCTTAAGCCTTCCAGTACTCATGTTCTGGATATTATGATCGGACAGAAACACAAAAATATAAAAATGGAAGAGATTGCTGTTACGGATAAGGAAGACGGCAAAAAGATCGGTGAATTAAAAGTAGGTAAATTCAAAGATGCTCTTATCATTGCTGTTAAATCAAAAGATAATTTGACTTTTAAACCAGTTGATGATTTTGTCGTTAGTAAAAATGATGAACTGATTCTTTTAAAAACTCTTTTATAATAAGTTCAACTTTTCCGGATTAAAAATAACCTGTTCAAATTATTCAAAACAAATATTTTCCAATCTCACATCTGATTTCTCAGACTACCTGTTTATTAAATCAATTCTGAAACTCCTGTTGAAAGGAATCATGCTGCAAAATACCGGGAGTTTGCTCGCGGCTGGAAGCACTTAATTGAAAATGAAATTAAAAAAACTTCAATAACTGACTATGAATTTGAATACTCCGAAAGCCATTTTGTTACAGTCAAACGGCAAGTTATTCATGTCCATTGAATTTGCAAACCTCGGATCTTTCATAACTTTAGCATTTACTTTATCGAGGTGAGCCTGTTATTTATAAGTTATCCAGGAAAAAATAATTGCCTCTTCCGGTTTTGATTTACATGTATTTCATCGGCTCATACCCGAGGAGTCTTCTCCATAATGCCAACTGTCCGATACAGTTTGCTTCGCGATAAGTAAAAAATGTTATCATATCGAATACAGGATATTTCCCCCACGGCATCTCAAGATCACTGTCAAGACGTTCATCATTCACGTTTACCAGGGCTTCTCTTAAAACAGGCGAGATCTTATCCCAGTCACTTATGAAATCAGAAAGAGCCGGATAAGAAACACTATCCTGTATGCCTTTATGATCTTTGAACAATTCATCTGCTATTTGCTTCATATCGATTCCAAACAGTTTTGCCATTTCAAACCTTTCCTGAACCAGACTTCCTGTGATCCATGCAGCGTGATTGGCTTTTGTATTCAGCCGGCTCTGCGAATCTTTATCCGAAATATCCACAATGGCTTTCGGAAACAACTCAGTGTGCATGTCATACAAGGCTAAGAGAGAAGGTATTCTTGTGCTTTTAGTTTTTTGAGTGTTCATTGAAATTAGTTAATAGTTAGTAGTTAATAGTTAGTAGTTAATAGTTAATAGTTAATAGTTAATAGTTAATAGTTA
>CAZLOL010000200.1:0-6918 GCA_964561045.1 uncultured Ignavibacteriaceae bacterium
ACCGGAGTATTACTTTTATCTGCGACACTACCTATAGGAACCAGTACATTTGTCTCCGGAAAGTATGTTGCAGTACAGCCTTCAGGAATTGGATATTCGACTACAATGAATTTATGTGCTGTTCTTTTTCTGCCGTCGCTGTCGCAGATCAGGTCTACAATATCGCCGCTCTTAAGTCCTCTTTTTGAAATATCATTTTCATTCATAAAGATAACCCTTCGCTCATTGTATATTCCCCTGTAACGGTCATTAAGTCCGTATATTGTTGTATTGAATTGATCATGGCTGCGGATTGTCATCATCATGAGTTCATCTTCTTTCATTTCTGGCGGCTTGAAATAAGAGATGTTAAAGTTCGCCTTTAAGTTATGAGTGTCAAACTTTCCTTCTCGGTTACTATTGGGTAAATAAAATCCGCCGGGAATCCTTATACGCGTGTTATAATTTTCAAAGCCGGGGATTGTCTTTTCAATATCATCTCTGATAGCATCATAATTTTCAGAATATTTTTTCCAATCAACTTTACTTCTGCTTCCAAGCGTTGCTTCGGCAAGTCTGCAGACTATTACCGGTTCACTTAACAGATCTTTAGACACAGGTTTCAGAATTCCTTTTGAAGACTGAATTACACCGGTTGAATTTTCTGTAGATACAAACTGCTCCAGGCCGTTTATGATATCCCAGTCACTTCTGCTTAAACAAGGAAGAATCAGCGCTTCCTCGCCGTGAATCAGATGACTGCGATTAAGCTTTGTCGAGACCTGCACTGTAAGCCTGCACTTTCTCAGAGCTTCGGCTGTATAATTTGTATCCGGTGTTGCCGACAAAAAATTTCCGCCCATTGCAAAGAATATTTTTGCTTTGCCTTCATGCATTGCTTTTATGGAATCAACAACATCATACCCGTCCAAACGGGGCGGCTTGAAATTAAAATTCTTTTCCAATGAATCAAGAAATTTCTTAGAAGGTTTTTCATAGATCCCCATTGTCCTGTCGCCCTGAACATTGCTGTGCCCTCTTACAGGAAATGTACCGGCTCCTTTCTTACCAATGCTTCCTTTTAACAAAAGCAGATTAACAATTTCCTTTATGGTATCAACCGCATTTTTATGCTGAGTCAAACCCATTGCCCAGCAAACAATTATCCTGTTCTTATATTTTATCAATTCAACGGCTTCCTTTATCTTATTTAATTCAGAACCGGAAGCTTTTATAAGATAATCAGTATTCAATCTTCTAATATGATCAATAAACGTTTCATAACCCGATGTATTCTTTTTTATAAACTCATTATTAAAAACTCTTCCGGGACCTTTTTCTTCTTCTTCCAGCAGCATCTTTTCCATTGCCTGCAGTAAAGGCATATCACCGTTGATTTTTATCTGAATAAAAATATCCGTAAGCATTGTGCTGATTCCTAACATTCCTTTTATCTGCTGCGGATTATTAAAACCTATTAATCCCGATTCAGGCAATGGATTTATTGAAATAATCTTTGCTCCGCGGGTTTTTGCCTTCTGCAGAGAAGTGAGCATCCGTGGATGATTGGTGCCGGGATTCTGACCGAGAATTATTATAACTTCAGCTTCATACAGATCATCAAGTTTAACCGATGCTTTTCCTGCGCCGAGTGATTCAGTCAGAGCAACACCGCTGCTTTCATGACACATATTGCTGCAGTCAGGAAGATTATTCGTCCCGAACTCTCTCACAAACAGCTGATACAAGAATGCAGCTTCATTGCTAGTTCTGCCGGATGTATAAAAAACCGCTTCATCCGGAGATGCAAGTAAATTCAATTCCTCACCTATTTTCTTAAATGCATCATTCCATGAAATTGCCTGGTAGTGATCAGCTCCTTTTGGCAAATATAAAGGCAAACCTATCCTTCCCATTCTGCCTATTTCATAATCACTAAGTCCTGATAATTCTGTTACAGAATTCCCGGCAAAGAAATTTTCCGTTAAAACTTTTTCCGTTGCTTCTTCCGCAACTGCTCTCACACCGTTCTCACAATACTCGCCGATAGAAGACCTCTCAACATCCGGATCAGGCCATGCGCAGCCCGGACAGTCGTAACCGTCTTTCTGATTCAAATGGTTAAGGGCTTTTATTCCTCTTATTAATCCGGCTTCTTTTATGATCTGCCTGCCGCCGGATATGACTGCTTCTATACCTGCAGAACTTTTCTTTATCTTACCCTTTTTAAGTCCTGTATATTTTTCAGGATTTTCTGCGCATGGAATTTTATTTTTTTCGTTTTCCATTACTCAGCAGGTTTTATTTGGATTCTCATAATTATCCGACTGATCTTCTGATGATCTTTCAAGACATTTAAAATCTTTTTCTACCGTTATCTGAAGAAGATCATTTTTTCCTGCATTGTCTTCGTCACTATTACTGAATCCAACAACATCATTTGTATACCAGTCTTTAATAAATCCGGACGGGATGTTAACAGTGATTCTGCTTTCGGAGAGTTCAGCATCAAGACTTTCTGTGTTTACTTTTTTCAATACATATGTTAAATCATTTTTTCCGAAAGAAGTTTTATCTTCGAGATAGCCATCATTGCAGATTTTTTCTACTTCCGGTTTTGTAAGCCGCAGTCTAAGAGAATTACCTTTGATGCGCAGTTTCATAGACGTTTTAATTAATTCTTTTATTGTTAAGTGTTTTTTGACATATAAATTGCTATCTCATCTTTTACTTCCACAGGATCATACAATGTCAGATTCAGTCCGGTAAATTCGTATCCGTTCTTTCTGTAAAAATTAATTGCAGGAACATTTGTATTCTGAGTTTCCAGTTCGATCATCCTGATTTTATTTTTCAAAGCATGATCTTCAATTGCTTTTAGAAGCAAAGTTCCGGCGCCGGTGTTACGGTACTCTTCTTTTACCTGAATCATTTCTATCCATAATGAGTTATTCCAGATACGCCTTTCAGTTATTACAAATCCGGCAAGTTCATCTTTCAAATATGCTCCGAATGAATTTCCCTGAGAAATTAGTTTTGAATAACTTGCATATGCATTCAGATTATCAGACCAGTTTTTTACAAAGTTATTTTTAAGTTTGACAAGATTCAGAAAAAATGAAATATTATTATTATTAATCTCACGGGAGATCTCATACTTTGAATCAGAGCTATAAGACTGTTCGCCAAACAACTGAAGCTGTTCAAAAGAAAATTGTTTCAGAACCTTTATTTCTGCCAAAATGTATATTAAGAATAATTTAAAAAAATTTCAACCGATGCATCAGGATTTCACCTGAGAGTCAATCAGACTCTTTATCCAACCTTATTAGTAATTATCCTCTTCGCACCTGAATAAATATTAAACCTTTTTTCACTTAAAAATCCTATCAGTGTCATCCCTGATTCTTCAGCCAAATTTACTGCCAGCCCTGACGGCGCACCAACTGCCGCTACAATTTTTATTCCCGCCATTGATGCTTTCTGTATAAGTTCAAAGCTCGCCCTTCCGCTGAGAAGCAATATCTTATCATTCAATGGAAGTTCTTTACTCATAAATGCATAACCTATAATTTTATCCAATGCATTATGCCTTCCGACATCTTCACGCAGCAAAAGCAGTTTTCCATCCGGTTCAAACAAAGCTGAAGCGTGAAGTCCTCCCGTACTTTCAAAAACTGACTGCTGTCCTCTGAGTTTATAAGGTAAATCATTCATTAACTCAGCTTTTACATAAATATTATCTTTTAATTCTTTAAATTGTGAATTTGTTCTTACAGCATCTATGCTCGACTTTCCGCATACTCCGCAGCTTGAAGTAGTATAAAAATTTCTTTCAGACTTATTAAGAAAAGGAGTTTCATTTTCATTCAATGAGACTTCCAGAATATTCCCTTCCGATTTTATACCTGTTATCTGTTCGCATTTATTTATAATACCTTCAGTAAACAAAAATCCAATTCCCAGTTCCTCATCATTACCCGGAGTTCTCATAGTTACCGAAATACTTTTCTTAATCCGTTCATTAATCTTTCCGTATGATAATTGTATCTCAAGAGGTTCTTCTGCAGCAAGAAAGTCATCGCATGAGATAGCTTTTCCCTGTGCTACTTTGGTTATTTTTACTCTTATTACCTCTGCATTTTCCATGATTGTTATTTGCAATTCAGTAATTGTTCATTGATCAATGTTCTTGCTTTTGCAAACTCCTCAGGTGTATCTGCGCTTTTCAGCAGGTTTAAATCAACCGGATAATACTTTTCCGCTTCAACAGATTTCAGAAAATACTGAAGCGAATAATTTTTCTCCATATATTGTTTCTTAAGCAAACTGCTGCATTCAGAAGTATAAAAAGCCAGCAATGGTTCATACAGATCTTCTTCACCATTGTAAAAAGCTGAAGCGATCCGGTTTGTTTTAAGAGATGATAAAAAATCTTTCAGTTCAATTACTGAAATAAAAGGATAATCACAGCCGCAAACAATAAAATCTTTATCAGGAAAGTAAGAAAATGCAGTCAGCAATGCTGCCATCGGACCGGTATTCTTATATAACTTCATATCCGGAATAGCGGAATGTTTATTATCTTTATTATCCATGCCTGCATACTGCCCCGCATTGCATGAAATAAAAACTTTACTGCAAATACTATGAAGCATTTCAAAAACATGTTCTCTTTGAGGTTTCTCGTAATAGATCAGCAGACTTTTATCGCGACCCATGCGAAAACTTTCACCTCCGCATACAGCAAGGCCGAATAAATTATTATAAAAAGTCATGATTTTCAGTCATTGAGATAATTGTGGTTAAAAATAATAGAAGCATTAATAGTAATCAAGATTAGTTTTTCCGCTTTGAATTTAATTTCTGCATTCACCGCAATTATGCTTTGCAGATAATTTTATTTTAGATCAAAACAATTTTTTAAGTAAAGATTTAATACATTAAACCGGAAGTAATTTTTTATTTTATAAAGATTACTGGTTTTATTTTCTTTACCTGATTGAATCTTAATTTAGTTCAGTATTCCAAGAGAGATAATTCAGGAAAGTTTTTATAAATTATATTTAATACCAATATTGTTCAATTTGAATTTAAGTTAAAATTTTATATTTCAATCCGTAAATTGTTCGAAGTCTATTTTTAAGAATATTTTTTTGTATCTGTTTTTTTAAGCATTCTATTTCTACATTTATGCGAAAAATTTTTCATTAATTTAAATAATTAGAAAAATGGCTAACCTAAAATTCTCAGTAAATCTTGAAGGATTTGAATTAAACCGGGCACAGGTTTCTGCATTGAACAAAGAAATAAATGCTCTTGTCGGAAAGCATTTAAAACGTGCCGTAAAACCAAATGATCCTCTTGGCTCAAAGATCATTAAAGATCCAAACTGGTTAGGTATCTGGCTCAGAAAATTTGGTTCTATAGGCAATCTTAAGGAATCAAAGACCTTCAAACCTGCAAAGTTAAATATCTAGATGAAAGATCAAAAGACATGTCCGAGTTCTGTCTGTATTCCGGGAGCTTCCATGCTGGGTGTCGTAGATAACAGCGAAGAAGTTATATTCAATACCGTTGAAGTTAAGATTGATGAGGATATGGCTCAGGAACTTCATGATGAATTCAGAGAACCGGAAAAACATTTTCGGTTCTCTAACGCTTGTGTTGAAAGCGGATGCAAACAATGGAAAAGCGGACAATGCGGTGTCATCAATTCGATAATTAAAATTAATGAGCATCAGGCAATACCGGAGCATCTGCCTGATTGTCTAATCAGAGAAACCTGCCGATGGTTTTTCCAGCGCGGTGCAGAAGCATGCAAGTATTGTAAGTATATTGTTACGGATACTATGGAGAGCCAGACACACGATCAGATAAATGGATGCCAAAATAAGTGAAATCCGAAATGTTACCCCTGAGATTAATACTGCTGAATATTTGCAAGAGCTGTCCGCTAAACCTGTATTTTTTCAATTATAGATTTTGATCAAAAAATCATCACAAACTCATAAGATATATCCCGATTTATAAACATTTTTCAGGTAAACCCGTACAGTTTTTATTACAACATTGTTCAAATTCAAAGGGTGCGTACTCTATAAGTTCATTTGTATTTATTCAATGTAATCCTCCGGTAATTTTGTAGACCCGGGTCCATACTGATATTTTTTCCAATTGTAAATCTATAGAATTATAATCTATTTTATTTTCCAATTAAATAAAGTAATATTCGAAATATTAACCAACAATTAGCAAAAGAAATCATGAAAAAAACTGAATCAGAAATACTTGCAGATGTATATGAAAAAGTCCGGGGTTTGTCAAAATTTTTTATTGGCGGACTTAAAGATGCGGATATAGAAAAGAGGCTTGAAATAGATAACATTAAATTCAACAGTGCATACTGGATAGTTGCGCACCTTGTCTGGACGGAACATTTTCTGATCATTCAGGGCATCGGAGGAGAAGATATGAATATTGACTGGCTGAATGAATATGGCTTTGGATCTGACCCTGAAACAGTAAAATCAAAACCACCTTTTGAAGATGTACTTAAAAATCTGGATGAAGTTCACTCAAGAGCAGTGGAAATTATCAAAGGGCTTTCTGATGAACAACTGGAAGAAGATAATCTGATAGGTGCGAATTTCGGAGGTTCAAAAGCAAAAAGGAATGTAATTACTCATGCGATACGGCATGAACCTATGCACATTGGACAGATCTCATGGATATTAAAATCCAACGGGATAAAATTCGCGTAAATTTTCTGAATTTATACGGACTTATATTTATATTTGACGCCGGATATTAAAATGATATTTTACCGGCAATCAGAAATTAATAATAACTGACAACAATTATGCATTCAAATTTATCATTTAACCTTTGTAAAAAATAAATTTCATCTTTTAAGAATTCTACCTGTTATTTACATTG